>JALNZQ010000154.1 GCA_023229165.1 Methanothrix sp. | reverse complement strand
TGCTCAGCTCTTCTGGTGAAATCTTTTCCCTGGCCATTAAAATCTGTTTCGATTGGCTCTGTAAATTCGCTTGGCTTCCTTAAACATGGCTAACTGTCTTGGCGTAAATGCGGTGATCTCCTCGTTTTTCCAGAACTCCTTTGCGGCTTCACCTTCGAGAACCAAGCCGAGTCTGACTGGTTTTGCCATTCTTTGCACCATCCTCAGGAATTCAATTATGTGCCGCTATTATTTAATGGTAATTGGTCTTTGGAGGAAACCCTGAAGATTGAGCCTTGAAGCGGCTAAGGTGGCAGAAATCGCTGGCAGAGATCATCGGCATTGCCGAAAAAGCAGTCCTTTCAGTCGTGCTCCCGCGTCCCCGCACGCGTACGTTGGCGGACGTGGGCACGTGGCCATGGGCGGATGCACGGGGGGCTCAAGCTAGAGATAGTCTCCGTTTGCGGCTCGCGAAAGGCCGTCAATTGTGATTATCGGCTAGGTTGTGATCAGAAACGGATGTTTGAGCGAAAATGCGTGATCTCAAGCATTTTGATGAAACGATTCCTATCGAGCAACTAAACGTTTTTATTTATGTAATGATTAGAAGGTTGCATGTCTAAGGCCAGCTTGAAAAATAGAACATCTGGATTTTCATCATGTGAAAGCAGCCTTTTCAATCTTCCTGCTGGCTATGTCAAATACCTAAGTAAAAATACTATAAGATTACGCAAATCAATATTCACAGACGCATGTTCCCCCGATGCCATCAAATTACCTATCGGCATTTCCCCGACCGAGGGTGCTTTTGTTTGGGTGGATATAGATGGTTCTGCCAAATGGGATATGACTGGAGCCACGCCATTGCGGTATTACGATGCAGCTAACGTCACCGAAATGAATCCCTTGGATCTAGATTTAGGCAAACCAAATCTGTATAATGATGATGCCATTATGAGGTTCTTCGGGCTTAAGGACGAATTTAAAGAAAATGCATTTATTCATCGCATAGGTTCGTACTGGAAAGATGCTGACAAAGATCATCTCGATTGGACCTTGGCTGTCTTGCTCATGTCGTGTCCTGGTGGGGCATGGGGCGAAGGAGGAACCGGTGGAGAATCCTTCTCAGAGTATGGCAGCACCAAACAGTCCCTGAAAGAGATAAAACAATTCACAGACTCAATACTGCCTAAAGATCTCAGAGCACCCAATGGCATATATGAGTATTACAGCCTAAGCGAAAGGAGTACATCTGTCATTGTAGAGGGAAGGAGATCAAGGAGAGTTTGTCCTGAGATTTCTTATAATTACCTTTACAATATTGGGCCTGAAGATAAGATGCCTATACAGGTAGCAGCTGTAATAAGAGATGCCAGGTACAAAGGCATTAAGTCACTATTTGATCCAGATATTGTAGATTTTATAATTTATTCCCAGATGATCAAACCTTCCGTCAACGATGACTTAATCAAATCAATAGAGAAGAGTGCACTTCGAGTAAATAAGATAAAAGATCGAAATGCTGAGATTAGCCTCATAGATAGTTACGCTATAGGAAAGCTAACTTCGGCCTTATGCAGAATGAATCTCAACGAAAAGATGACTGAATCCATGATATATGAGGCCACCAAAATATTCGAAGAAAATTATAAACAATACATTGACCTAAGAGAGCGATCCAAAAAGGACAAGTACGGTCGGTCTTATAATCTTGATTATGCCAAATCATTGAATATGAGGGATCGGGTAACTGCCCGAGACCAAAAGGTATTCAATATCATTAAAGACGCCAGAGAAGAACTTGGTATTATGTGGATTTCAAAGACTATGATCCAGGAGCGCGGGGAATATGGAATTGGGCAGGATTATGATTTAATGTACTCATTGCAGCTCCTCCTGAACCTTGGGCATATAATATCTCGAAAGAACATGAATGAGTTTAAAAACATACATTCGTAATGTTGAACGTAGGAATTGAGACGGGCAAATTCCTATTGCATTTTTTGGCCGTCAGTTCACCGGAAACAATTCCAAAAGCAGATCTCTCTGCCTCTTGCCTGTTTCGCCCAGTTCATCCACCGAGCACAAGACGTACTCTTTCCATAAGAAGTCAATGTATTCAAAAAGCATTTGCCTGGCTTCCTGAAAATCCTGGGAGCTTGCTGCCGCATCCAGGGGTGGCAGGGTGTCAATCCAGAGGCCATCTTCGTAATCTACCTGCAGATTGATGATCCCCAGAAGAAGAACGTCCTCGTGCTCACAGCGAAATCCTGCAGAGGACTTTCTTTCATGGATTTCTATGGTAGACGGCTCTGCTGCCATTATCTCTAATCTGCTTGCTGTATATTTTAATTTTCCGCAGGTTCGATACCATTAGCCTCCTCCCCTCCATCCCGGACCTGCTGCTGCTGCCTCTCCTCGGTCCCCCGTACTAACCACTACGTTGGGGCGCCTTCCCTCCACGCGCGCTCGCACGCATGCGGGTCCGCTGTCTTCGATACGAAAGAGCCTGGCATCTGCAGGATCTGCTTCATCAATGGCAGCATCAATATGTTCCTACACCCACCGAAAACGCATACGTTTAAATTTCAGGTCGTCTTATTATAGAGCAGAGTTTGACCAGATATGACTGCGAAAATTGAGGAACTACTAAAAGCCAAGCGCCAGGAGATCCTGACCATAGCTGCCAGGCACGGTGCCCATAACCTTCGTGTCTTCGGCTCCGTAGCCAGAGGAGAGGCCGGGCCGGAGAGCGATCTGGACATTCTGGTAGAGATGGAACCAGGGAAGAGCTTGATGGATCATGTAGCCCTTATGCAGGACCTCGAAGATCTCTTGCAGAGGAAGGTCGATGTGGTCAGCGAAAGAGCATTGCACTGGTACATCCGGGACAGGGTACTTGCCGAGGCTACACCTCTATGAAGGACGACAAGCTTTACTTGATCCATATCTGGGAATGCATTCAAAGGATCGAATCCTATTCTGCAGAAGGAAAGGTGGCCTTTCTAGCATCTAACATGATGCAAGATGCAATAATCCGCAACTTCGAGATTATCGGCGAAGCAACCAAGCATCTTTCTCCAGAACTGAGACAATCACACCCAGAAATCCAATGGCGAGGACTGGCAGGATTTCGAGATGTGCTAATTCATAATTATATGGGTGTTGATTTGGATGAGATATGGAATATCATCGAAAATGAGCTTCCTCAGATCAAGAGCAGTTTGAAGGCGGTTCTGGTTGAAATCCGTTTGCTTCGTGCCCAGCCCCCTTAGTTTGCCCTCATCCTGTCCTTGAGGATTGCATCTCCCTTACCTTCTCCCGATGATCTCCACCCCGCCCGCTCTCGCCAGATACAGCTCGTCCAGGTTGTCGAATATGCCGTGCTCCACTACTCCGGGAATGGGGCTGATTTTCGCGGCCAGGCTCCGCGGATCCTCGATCACCCCATAGTCCACATCCATGACGAAGTTGCCGTTGTCCGTGATCACCGGCCCGTCCTTCATCTTCCCCAGCCGCAGCACCGGCTTTCCGCCCAGGTCAGCAAGCCTTCGCTCCACCAGCCGGAAAGCAAAGGGCAGGACCTCCACCGGCACCGGCCAGGTGAGCTTTGGCACATACTTGCTCTCATCTGCTACTATTACGAACCGCTTCGCAGAGCAGGCGACCACCTTCTCTCGCGTGTGCGCCGCTCCCCCGCCCTTGATGGCGTACAGGTTGGCGTCCACCTGATCGGCTCCATCAATGGCCAGATCCAAGACAGGATGCTGATTGAGCGTGGTGAGCTTTATTCCCGAGGCGATGGCCAGATTCTCGGCCTGAAAGGAGGTGGGAACTCCCCAAAAGTCCAGGCCCTCCTCTTTCACTCTTTCGCCCAGCCGCTTGATGGTCCAGGCAACGGTGGAGCCCGTGCCCAGGCCCACCACCATGCCGCTTTTCACCAGCTTCGCAGCCGCCTCGCCCGCCGCTTTTTTGGCATTTGCATTGGCAGAAACATCTTTCATGAAATCCTCAACCCAGGATCTCGCTCTTCACTGTGGTGAACACCGGCCCACGCAGGTCCATCTTGTGCTTGTAGCTGGTGATGTACCTCTCCAGGGCAGGATGGATCTTGATGTTGATATCGCCGGGGCTTCTCACGATCCGGGCGCGCGTCTCCGATTCCTTGCCGGCCATGCTGGCCACCTCGATCTCGTAGGCTGCCAGCGCTGCAAAGGCATCGATATACTTGATGCCCGTGGTCACACCCTCGCTGAAGGCCTCCTCCCAGCGAGAGGTGCGAGGAATGCCCATGATGTTCTGCTTGTGCACCACGATCTCGTTTTGGGCAGCCGGGCCGCACAGCTTGGTGTTCTCCTCCGGCTCGACTACTGAGACCTTTACTTTTCGCCCGAAGAGCTCCCCTTCCCAGGCTGCGAAATGACAGGGCGAGGGCGTCTCCCCGTGCTCGGTTGAGACGGCGACCACTGCCTCGGCTATGGCCTGACCGGCTGGTGTCGTGGGCAGCTTCTCGACGGATATCATCTGTGCCATCTCGCGGGCGGAAAGCTGCCAGTTGGTCTGAAACTGCGGATAAGAGAGGGCCCGCATATCCTGAGAGTTATGCAGTATCATGGCGAGCCTCTCGACACCCAGACCCAGGTTCATGACCGGATAGGGAATGTCGTACTGCGACAGAGCTGTGGGCGAGTAGATGCCGAAGGTGGCCACCTCCACCCATCCGCTCGTGTACTTCGTGGCCGAACCGACCAGGCCGGGGTGGTAGGCGAAAACCTCGATCTGCGTTCCAGGCGTGTAGTACTTGCTTCTCTTGTCGTCCGGCCGGAACTGAAACTTCTCAAAGCCAAACTGGCTGAGCAGGCCGTCTGCAATGGCTTTTCCATCCTCCACGCTCACGTCTTCATCCATGATCACGCAGCTGGCAGAATAGTAGCTCATGAGCCGCGCTGCATCCTCCGCTTGCTCGCGCCGGAAGCAGCGGTCCACGGAGAAGAGCTTGAGAGGCAGCTTGCTCCTGTGATGAAGATTGGACAGGGACAAAAACCATCCTGATGTCATGTGGCTGCGCAGAGTGCGCGTCGTGGCCTCGGCCTTCAGCTCCCGAAACTCCGGAAAAACCTTCTCCAGGACGACAGAGATGAGGGCATCGTGCGCACCGAGAGCGCCAGCGATCTCCTGTACCAGGTCGTCGCCCTCTACCTTGCCTTTCTTGTAGCCGTGCAGAATCTGGCGCAAGGCCTCCGCCTCGTCCCCGGAAAGCTCCCGGCCCAAGAGGGCATTCACCTGAGAGATCCTCTCATCGGACATGCCGATGTCCGGCCGGGGCAGGCCTGCCAGGTAAAAGCAGCGATCCAGCACGGCCAGCGCCTCTGAGCCGAACTGGCGGTAAACGTCCGATGCATCGACCATCACCGGATTCATGGCCTCGGAGAAGCCCAGGCGGATATAGGCCTCCCGAAGCTTCTGAATGGTGTCGAATATGGGATGTACTGTCCCGAAAGAATAGCTATTTCTTGGATACCTCTCGTTTAGGGAAGGCTTGCCTAGATACTCCCTCCCCTGCTGCCAGGCCTTATCGAAATCCTCTTTGGCAGCCTCTTTAATAATGCTGGGATCAAACTTCATGCTTTCTAGCTCCAGGATTTTAAATTATTTTAATATTTGTCTATTTTTGGGCAGCTCGCGGAAACTGCAGAGCGATTCCTGCATCTTGGCCAGCTCCAGAGCATTGGTCAAGTCGCCTCTTGTTCGCTCCAGCATACTCCTGGCCAGGTCACTCTTGCGGCGCAGGCCGCGGGTGATGGCATCCGGATAGTCGAAGAGCATGAGCAGATAATGAATCTCCTCAATAATGCCCAGGAAGTACTCGCCTTCCGTCGCCCGCCCAGCGCGAATGAGGTCCAGAATATGACGGCGCAGCTCGCCGGTGACGTCTCCCAGGCCCGCTAGATAATTAACACTCTCCACACCAACTTCGTCAGGTGTCAGGATCTTGTGTTGGGTGGTGATGGAATAGACATTTCGCGCTTCCGCATACTCCTGCTCCGCTCCATCCACAAATCCGGCGTAGCGTACATCCTGGTGATCCTTCAGGACCTCCCGAATTCTCTCCAGACCAAGAGCTGCCTCGCCCATGAGCCTCTCAGCCGAGGCCAGGTCGTTTCGATGCACGGACCGGATAGAGGAGGAGCAGTGGCGAATAACCTCGCGGGAGAGGCGGAATGCCTCCTCTCGGGCTTTGTCTTTGCAGTCAAAGTCGGCCAGCATGCTTTTCGACAGGTTCTCGAAGATCGACATAATCTTAATGATATTAATATCTCGTTATTAGGGGTATTGGTGAATTGGCGTTCTTTTGATGTTGGGCATCAATCGATATTCATCATCATCTTCAGGCGATTTACGGACCTTTGCCCCTCTTCCAAAGAGCGGGACTCTGTGACAATGCGGCCGCGATAATCCTTTAAGGCCGCAGCAACCTTTTTCCAGGGGACGGTGCCGTTTCCCACCGGCAGGTGCTCGTCTCTCTCTCCGTGATTGTCGTGGGCATGAATGT
>JALNZQ010000153.1 GCA_023229165.1 Methanothrix sp. | reverse complement strand
CCCACGGTAATCTTTGGCTTTTTCGCCAGGAGCGACGGCATTAGAGACATGATATCCTCTCCTGAATGAAGGAATGCGCCCCGCCCGGATGCCGTGGCCCCATTGCGGCAAAACTCCTCTTTTGCCTCAAGCCCCACGGAGTTGACTTCTTTTGGAGGCTCTCCTGTTACAAAGCCCGTGGCGGCCAGAGCCGCTGCGGCATCAGCTCCGCTTTGGAGGGCAGAAAGCTCTTCAACCGCTGTGATCTTTCCTGGCAACATGACGCTCAGAATGTAGCTACGGGTATGAACCGCCACTCTGAAAAGCCCCAGGCTTTCGCGAAGCCGCCGCGCCGCTTGCATCGTCTCCTGCCACCGGACCGGCAATGATCCTGGCATTGATCCATCTGCTGCCGCCAGCTCGTCCTCATTCAGTCCCAGGCTGTCCACGGGAATTTGGGGGAGAAGCAAAAGAAGAGACTGCATGATCTCAGGACTCTGGAAGCTGCCCATCTCGGCGTGAATGAAGATCTGCGTGTTTTTATCCTTCCAGGATTTGATCTGGGCGATTTTCAGGGGGAAGATTTCCTGGTACTCTTTAAAAGGTGCCAGGTGAAAGCCGGAGAGCAGTGCGCCATCGATTTCCCGGATATTTTCCAGGCAATAGGAATCGAAATGCCTGCTGGAGACAAGCCTCGTATTCACCGGATCGTATGTAGCAATAAAACGATTATCACTGGGCGCAGTTATTCTGATCTGGCCGGTGGCGACCGGGTCTCCCTTTTTGAATTGAAAGACGAAATGCTCCATCTCTGTCTCTGCGTCTTGATCGCTTTCTAGATTCGCTTTGGGCTCTCCTGCCGCCTGGCCGGGCTCTTCTGCCATGGAAACGGGCACGCGCACTCCGGCATGCAGCATGCCTGCCAGTTTCGCACCTGGCGCGGGAGCATTGAGAACCGGCTTCGCTCCCAGTGCGGCCAGGACATTGGCCATGATGCCGGCATTTCCGCCCAGGCGAAATTGCCAGGAGAAGGAATCTTCGATCCGGCGGGCCACGGCCCAGTTCTGGATAAGGATCTCTGCCCCCGATCCCTGCTGCATGCAGAACAGCAGGCAGGAGAGAAGGTCCTCGCGGCTGCCTATCGATTCTTTTAGCTCAATTTTCATATTGGATGGGATGAGGGCCGATATCTCCTCACCCCGTATATTGCAGACAGCATCGACGTTTACCGGATAGGCGCAAATGATATTCATAGTAGTCCCACGGGAAATCACGAAGCTTTGTTCGTTTTATCTTATCGATTGATTTATCTTCCGCTTTGATAGGATTGGGCCGCAAAATTTATATTCGACTTGTGTCGTACTACGTTGAATGCCGTAAGACCACCGGCTGCAGAGGTAGAGGAGTGGGGGCTTCTCGGCCTTATCATCAGTAGATGGAAGATGCCTGCCCAATTCCGGGCAGTCATTTTTCCGTCAATTGCTTATGTCAAGACATGACATAGCACATATTTCTTATACTTGCGCTACCATTCCCCGATCATGATTGCGTCAGTCGAGCGCTCTTCTCTCTTTGGCGAGGTCTATGCCCCACCTTCCAAGAGCTACACCCACCGTGCTATTCTTATAACTTCCCTGGGGCCTGGCGGAACCGTAAAGCGGCCTCTTCTCTCCGCAGACACGCGAGCGACAGTTTCCGCCAGCGAGGCTTTTGGAGCTGAGATCTCACTTAACGACGAAGTAAGCATCACGGGTGTCTCCGACCGGCCCCGGACTCCGGAGGATGTCATCAACGTTCTAAATTCGGGCACCACACTGCGCTTCTGTTCGGCTGTGGCGGCCCTGACCGACGGGGCGGTGCTCACGGGCGATGCCTCCATTCGCACCCGGCCCAACGGGCCTCTTCTGAGCACGCTCTCAGAGCTTGGCGCCGATGCTTTCTCCATCCGCAATAACGGCAAGGCCCCACTGGTGATTAAGGGAAAGATGCGGGGCGGAACGGCTCATCTGAACGGTGGCGTCAGCTCCCAGTTCCTCTCTGCGCTGCTCATCGCTGCGCCGCTGGCGCAGGCGGATACGAAGATAGTAATCGAGGGCGAGTTGAAGAGCCGCCCCTACGCCGAGATAACCCTGGACATGCTGGCAGACGCGGGCGTGCGGGTGCAGGCACAGCGGCAGGAGTTCTTTGTGCCGGGCGGGCAGAGCTTTGGCCTGAAGAGCTACACCATTCCCGGAGACTTCTCCTCAGCCTCCTACCCGCTGGCTGCGGCTGCGGTCACAGGAAGCGAGGTCACCGTCAAGGGCGTCCTGCCATCACGGCAGGGCGACTCGGCAATCATCGACATTCTGAGCCGCATGGGCGCCAAGGTCTCCTGGGACAAGGAGAAAGGAGACCTTCACATCAAGGGCGGCGACTTGCAGGGCGTGGAGGTGGACGCCAGCCGCACGCCAGACCTCGTGCCTACCATCGCCGTCCTGGGCGCAGTAGCAAGCGGCAAGACGACCGTTTTCAACGCGGAGCACGTGCGCCACAAGGAGACGGACCGGCTGCACGCCATGGCCCTGGAACTCTCGAAAATGGGCGCAGACATCCGGGAGAGGCCGGACGGTTTGGAGATTACGGGCGGCAGGCTCCGGCCAGCTAATGTGCACGGCTGGCACGACCACAGAATTGTCATGGCCCTGACGGTGGCGGGATTTGTGGCCGGAGGGACAAAGATCGATACGGCTGAAGCGGTGGACGTGAGCTATCCGGGATTCTTCGAGCAGATGGCGGGGCTGGGAGCAAAGGTGCGGGTGGGGTGAGAGATCTCAGTATTGAGCGCCCCTGGGGCAACACCATGCAGCCAGCAAAAAGAAACGCGGATGGATGATCGCCTGAAAATCTTGAGCGGAAAAGCTGAAATAAACCAGTAGCGAAAGGGCCGTCATGGTTAATGCGTATGTTCATGGCTACCATCCGAGAGAAAACACGCGCTTGCAGGACCAGGCCTCCACTTTAGAAGAGCTGTTGCACTCTGATACCCAGTATCCGCCGGGATGTCGCATTCTTGAAGCCGGCTGCGGCGTGGGAGCACAGACCGTCCCTCTCGCCCGGAATAGTCCGCAGGCAATGGTCACTGCTGTAGATATATCGGAAAACTCTGCCGGCGAGGCCCGCAGGAAAGTGGCTGCGGCTGGCCTGACCAATGTACGGGTTCTGCAAGGCGATATTTTCAATCTGCCTTTCCAGCCGGGCTCTTTCGACCATCTTTTCCTCTGTTTTGTTCTTGAACATCTCTCTCGCCCGGTAGAGGCGCTGCGCATCCTCAAGGATTTTATCAAGCCCGGCGGCACGATCACAGCAATCGAGGGGGACCATGGTTCCGCCTACTTTTATCCAGATAGCGCTGCGGCCCACAAAGCAATTTCATGCCAGGTCGAACTGCAGAAAAGAGCAGGGGGCAATGCCATGATTGGGAGAGCACTTTATCCGTTGCTCTGCCAGGCGGGATTCTCTGAGGTCTCTGTCTCTCCTCGCATGGTTTATGTCGATTCCAGCAAGCCGGAGCTTGTGGAGGGCTTCACCAGGAGGACGTTCACTGCAATGATTGAGGGCGTTCGTGAGCAGGCTGTGAAGTCGGGGATCATCAAGCTGGGGGATTTTGAGGCTGGGGTGAGGGACCTCTACAGGACGACGGAAGAGGATGGCGTATTCTGTTACACATTTTTCAAAGCGACGGGAAGAAAGGGATGAAGCTCCCAGGAGGACACGCCTGGGGATTTTAAGGCCTTGGGCAGATTCGTTTCAGTGGTCTGCTCAAGCTCCGCTCACAAATTGAGGAATGGCCAACACGACAAGTCTTTATTGCAGGAAATAGAAAGCTTCTGACTCTGAAAAGAGAATCCCTATGATTGATAAAGAAGCGATAATGAGAAAGATTGAATCGCTCCCTGATGCAGATCTCAAGAAAATCTCTGAGTTCTTGAGTTCCCTGGAAGAGAGGCCAGATACTAGGAAGCACAAAGCAGATGCTCTCTCCAGCGTAATAGGCATTTGTGAAGGTCCGCAGGATCTAGCAGAGAAGCATGACAGCTATGCCTATTAACCGATCGATATTTGTGGATAGCTGGGCCTGGCTTGCGCTGGCGAATAGAAGAGATAGCTGGCATCAGGCCGCGGCTAAAGGATACGAACAGATAGAAGCAGACGGTTGGTTATTGGTAACGTCGGATTATGTCCTGGATGAAGTAATTACCTCGTTGTTTAAAAGGGTGAACTTTGATGGAGCGCTAAAGTTTATTGAAGCTCTGATATCTGATGCAAAGGCAGATCAAATATGTCTGGAACGGATTGACGAGGAAAGATTCAATTACGCATGGATGCTTCGCAATGTCTATCGGGATAAGGCGGATATGTCCTTTACCGACCTGACCTCTTTTGTGCTGATGAAGGAATTGAACATATCAAGAGCATTTACAGGAGATCACCATTTCGAGATGGCGAATCTCGGATTTGATATCTGGCCAAAGGAACGGTGACACGTCTTTTAGTCTCAGCTTTCGCGAAGATGCAATGGCTACCTGTAACTTTTTTCAGTACGAAGCCCATCTTTTCCAGTATGGCTATTACTTTTTGAGGAGAGAGAGGAGGCAGCCTAGGCATGAACCTCCACAGTCACTCTGCACTCGATGAGTTCGTCCTCTACAGGGACGGGCTCGCCATCTTCAATGAGGCTCTCCACATAACCCGTGATTGCATCCCTGGACATCTCGATGGCTTCTTCCATCGTCTTTCCGCAAGTCACGCATCCGGGAAGGGCCGGGACCTGCACGGTATAACCTCCTTCGGGTTCTTTTCTAAGAGTGATTCGATAACCAAGAGTCCTCATAGTAAGCAAAAACTACTGATCATGAAATATAACTTGCGGCCAGGCAGTTGCCTGTTCAAAGAAGCCTTTCGGTGTTCAAAAAAATGGTTTTATCAGGACAGTCTGTCTTTTGGCTTCAAACGTAGACTCTATCGTTCCCGGCTAATGGAGGCATAAAGAAAACCATGATCTGGAAGGTATCATTTTCCGCAGCCCGATAATCATGCACATTGAACGGTGGAATATAGATCAAATCCCCGGCTTTGACAGGATAATCCTCGCCGTTCATAGTCAAATTCGCCTGGCCCATGACTACATAATCGATCTCATCCGTGGCACTGTGGTAATGCGCTCCGGAAGAGATGCCCGGCATATACACAGTCATGTTGACGCTGGCGTTCTTTCCGAGAAGGACTTCTTTTCTCAGATAACCGAGTTTGGGATCGATGGGATTTTCCTCTGCTACTTGGAAGATGTTCACAATGCTAAATTGCTCGCCGGAGGGGATGCTCGAATTCACAAGTTCAGAGCCATTTGCAGCGGCATTACTGGCTGCAAGCGGTTCGCCTGCTTCTTGCTGCCCGAGAGCTGGCGAAATGACGAAGCATAGCGCCAGGATCAATACTAATGCATTTTGTTTCATAGTAGTACGAGAGGAAGATCTTCGGCAATAAACTTTTACATGCATTTGCAGGGCTGCCTTTCCACCTTGTCAAAGGTCGTGGCACGATCGTGCAGCCTGGGCCCGCATGGCCGGGGCCGGGAGCGGCTGGACGGATGCGGGCGAGCGCGAGCGGAAAGCTGCACGGGGCATGCGGGCATGGCGAAGAGCGCCGGAATTGTCATGGTGCGGGCGGTGGCAGGATTGGTGGCGGGGAGGACGAAGATCGATAGGATGGTGGCGATGTATGTGAGCTATCCGAGATTCTTCGAGCAGATGGCGGGGCTGGGGGCGAGAGGAGCACATTAAGGATCGTACTGAGATCGTTGCCCTCGATCAAGAGCCCACCTGCATGAAGATCTTTTTAGGGCCATGCAGGAGTAACTGTGTCCAGGGGAGAAGATTGAATAGCAAGAAGTTGAAATATATAGATTCTACACGAAGAAGGAGACTTGAGCATGAGTGCCAGTGAGACTATTGAATGTGTATACGAAGACGGCGTCTTCAAACCGATGGAAAATGTAAAGCTAGAGGAAGGCACCAAGCTAATGATCAAGATTGAAAAGGTAGATCTTTCGAAATACTACGGCATGTTTGGCAAAGCTTCGGCAGAGAGGCTCGAAGAGCTTGAGGGTGAGGTCTACTTGTGATATTTATTGATACTAATGTATTTTACAACGCATTTTTTGACACAAGATTTTCTAACTCTGCCAGGAGATTTATTGATCAGAATCACAAACTTGTCACATCATCTACAGTCATAAATGAGCTGATCCTTGTATCGGTTCGGGATCTGTGCGAAGAGCGTTATGGAACGAAAAACCATACATCATTCAAGAGGTTCATCGTTGATAACGGCTATGGGCCATTTGAAAAAGATATCGACGCAGTATTCAGCTTCATCGATGCAAGACGCATTTCCCTCGTGCCAGTCAATGATGATATGAACCATTGGCGTGAGACCATGCTAAAATACAGGCTTTTGCCATATGACGCGCTAATAGCTTCAACCTGCTTATGCAACGAGATTTTGAAGATCGCAACCTTCGA
>JALNZQ010000152.1 GCA_023229165.1 Methanothrix sp. | reverse complement strand
CGCGCACAAAAGCATTTTTTGCCTCCACCGATGCTCCAAAAGAATAATAACCTAAAAGCAAGCCATTTGCTCTACAACCGGAGAATTAGATGATTCGCGTCATATCCCTGGACATGGACGGCACCCTGGTCAAATCCAGGTTTGTGGACAAGGTCTGGATGGAAGGCATGCCAATGCTTTACGCCGAAAAGACCGGTCTGGATTTCCTAGCTGCCAAGAGTTACGTTGTCGGCGAGTACATGAAGATCGGCAGCGGCCAACTGGAATGGTACGACCTGCCCTACTGGATCGAGAGGTTCGGACTAAAGGTGGGCAAGGACGAGCTATTGCAGATGTACGAGGACGAGATCGAGACCTACCCTGAGGTGCAGGAGGTGCTGGACCTGCTCTCTGAGAACTACGAGCTGGTGGTGACATCCAACGCCGCTCGCGAGTTCATCGACATTGAGCTGGACGGCCTGTCGGACTACTTCAGCGAAACCTTCTCCGCCACCTCAGATTTCCGAGATGTCAAGAAGTCGCCTCTGATCTATGGCGCAGTCTGCGCTCACATGGGCGTAAAGCCTTTTGAGGTATTGCACATAGGAGACCATTATAACTACGACTACGAGTCGCCCCTGGAGGCTGGCCTGGATGCGTTCTTTCTGGATCGCAAAGGCGAGCGCTCAGGCCGCGAGGTAGTGGGCGATCTGCGAGAGGCAATGGTGCTGATTGACGGCTTCATTTAGAGAAGAAGAGGGAAGTATGATGCCGCATAGGAAGCTGACCACATGAAGAGAGAAACAAAGCTGATTTTGGCACTGGACGTCACAACGAGAGAACGGGCCCTTTCCTTAGTAATGCAGCTAAAGGATTACTTCGACGCCATCAAGATCGGCTATCCCCTTATTCTCTCTGCAGGCCTGGGAATCGTAACGGAGATCTCTGCCACTCTGCCTGTCATCGCAGACTTGAAAATCGCCGACATTCCCAACACCAATCGGCTCATCTGCCAGGCTGTGCTGGGCGCAGGGGCGGGCGGCATCATCGCTCAGGCCTTCCCGGGAAAGGACTCTCTGCAAGCCTGCGCAAAGAGCGCCGCAGAGCACGGAGCCGATCTCTTTGTGGTAACGGAGATGAGCCACCCTGGGGCGGAACTGTTTATGGCACCCCTGGCGGAAAAGATGGCCCGGCTGGCGGTGGAGGTGGGCGCATCCGGTGTGGTGGCTCCAGCCACGCGCCCTGATAGAATTAAGCTGATTCGTTCCATCATCGGAGAGCGGATCATCATCTCGCCCGGCGTAGGTGCTCAGGGAGGCTCCGCCGGCGCAGCTCTGCAGGCCGGCGCCAACTATCTGATCGTGGGCAGATCGGTTTATGAGGCAGAGGACCCGACAGCCTCGGCAAAGAAGGTTCTTGCTCTTCTCCCTCCTGCCTAATTTATGCAAACTGGCCGGACCGATGCCTTCCGGCAGCTTTTCAGAACTTTTCTATATTTGTAAATTGATATACTACTATGATCGTAGCAGATTTCGCCACCATTCCCATGGGCGAGGGAACCAGCGCCTCTCAATATGTGCTGGCCGTTCATGAGCTTTTGAGACAGTCCGGCATAAAATTCGCTGCAGGACCCATGTCTACCGCTATTGAGGCAAGCAGCTTTGAGCAACTCTTTGAGGTGATCGAGAAAGCGAATAAAAAGCTGGCAACGATGGGTGTGAAGAGAATAATAACCACGGTTCATATCGATTATCGCCTGGATAAAGATGTATCGATTAAGTCCAAACTGGATATCGAGCAAAGATAAAGAGAAATAGTGCAATAGACACGGATGTGCAAATGCCGGAGATGGACGGCTTTGCGGCAGCAAAAGCCGTTTCGCGAATGCCGCAGTCGCAATCGAGGACTGTGCCCCGCGTAGGCTTCATTTGAGAATGGTTGCGTGCGGGGGAAGAGATTCTCGCAATTTTCGGCGCAATTAATTCCGGGTTTTCATCCATAAACTATTTCATATTAACAATCAATAAGGATAACAAAGGTGTAATTATGAAATTTGGGTTTGTTCTCATTTTGATAGCGTTAAATGTGCTTTGTATATCTGCAATCGGGCAGAGCAGCGAAAATCCCTTTGGCTCAGCTACCTCGAACTCAATCTCATTAAAAGGAGATATCTATTACCTGCCAGAGGGTGCCTCGTCCCTTCCGGACTTTTCTAGCCTTACCCCAGATTGAAGCATATTCACAATGGTCCTGGATATCCCAACGCGATCATTCACTTCCGGTTTTCCTGGAGTTACCAATAGGTTTGAGTGGTTTGCCATCAGATACACTGGCACCTTCAATGTTGATGTGGAAGGGGATTATGCATTTAGGCTTGTTTCAGATGACGGTTCACGCTTATTCATCGATGGTAAGAAGATTATCGACAATGATGGAGAACATGCGACACAGAGCGTCTCCGGCAACGCTTATCTTACTCGTGACCAGCATTCAATTGAAGTAGACTACTACCAAGGACCTAGAGAAGAGATTGCACTGCAGCTCTTTTGGACCCCACCTGGTGGATCTGAGGAGATATCCGAGCCGATCTATGTGCCAAGACCCCCAGAGGACGGAGAGGGCACTGGGCCATCTCAAGAGACGGGACCTTCCCAAGGCGCGGAGCCTTCTCAGGATACCGGTCCATCTGCCTCAGGATGCGCATGGTGCCCGGAGGACCTGACAGGTCTGGACCTCACAGGGACTTGGAGTTGCGATGATGGTGGAAGCTATTACATCAAGCAGCAGGGGCATATTGTTTGGTGGAGCGGAGAGAACTCAGCTGCAGAATCTGCATGGTCCAATGTCGCCCGTGGAATCCTCAGTAATTGCGTGCTAACTCTAGAGTACTCTGATGTTCCAAAGGGCAGTGCGACAGGATTTAGCACCATTGTTCTGGATGTCTTGTCCAACGACGAGATGGTAGCCAGGGAGAAGCCTCAGAGCTACTCGGGATCGCACTGGTGGAGGGTCTCGGGGACTGAGAATAGCGTATAGTCGGGCCATCCAGGATGATAATCCATTTTTTTGGGACTATCTGATCTCGAAAGTTTACACAACCTATGGCTGACCGAGCACTCGCGGCCCTTCAGCTCCTCGCCTCCGGCCGGCTCGATAAGATGCGAGAGCTGCTGCACCGCTTCTTCCAGCTCGCGTCCCGTTCCCGCGTGGCCCTGGCGCCCGGCTACCAGCAAGCGGTTGACCTCCAGCAGGCCAAGGAGTACGCGATGCGGGTTCTGGCCGCCGATCCCAGGGATAAGCGACTGGCCATAGAGACAGAAGACAATCCAGTGGTTCCTATCAAAAATCAAAGAACCGTAAGGTATAGATAAAGTCAGAATATATACGCATGGCATGAAAAAAATATTTGTGGCTCTGTCTTTAGCTATCTTATGTACCTGTGTCCTAGTCTTGGCAGAAGAACGGAGCAATCAATCTGCAAATCTGACAGAAAGAACGAGTATCGAAAAACAGGTAAACCTCAATCAAAGCGAATTTCCATTAGTTCAGGTCAATCTCATTGATCTAGCCCAACAAAAGAGTGTGGACACGAAGGACGGTCTCAATATAACTCAAGTGGCATCTGGAAAGAATGCCAGCGTCAATTTAGTAATGGGTCCCCCCGGCTCGATCCTAAAGATGCACTACCATCAATACAGAGATGAGATAACCTATTGCATTAAAGGCCAGGCCGTCATGAACGTATCCGGCGAGGAATTAGTGATGAAAGCCGGAGATCTGATGTACATACCAGCATTAATGCTCCATGGATCAGAAGTAACCGGCAATGAAACTTTGCAGCTCATCTCTATCATTACACCACCATTTGACGGGAAAGACAGAATTTACGTTTAGGCGTGAACTAAAAGTTCTATGGCATTGCCATAGAGCTATCTCCCATGCACCGCACTGCCGCAGGCGATCGCCGTCAGGCCCTACAGAGGACTGGCCATGAGCTGGCCCGCGATTCCCGCACCCTGCAAAAGCCCTCCCCGTGCACCCGCGGCCTGCCCTGGGGGCAAGGGCTGCAAGGCGAGAAGGCCCTGGCAGAGGCCGAGGCACTCAAGCTCTCGACCTGCCTGGAGGACCTGACCGTATGGCAGATGAAAAAGGTCATGCGGAGCCGGAAAGGCTGCAAGACCTACACCTACTGCCTCTACTGGCCAGACTGCGGGTACAGCCGTGATATTACTGATGACTTCACCCATACCGGGAGGAGATACGCCATGGACCACCCATAACAAAGCTGCCTAAACACCTATCGCTCTGCTCTGCTCTGCTTATGCTCATTGGCTGAACAGGAGGTATTAATATCTCGAAAGAGGAGTCATTATCATGAAGACGATTATAATTCTTGTAAGCCTCTTCGCAGCAGTTTCTCTGGCTGCTGCGTATACCCCAGAACAACAAGCTACAGTGGACGGCGTGCGCCTATCCTTCCAACTCGGTCAATCATACGACAAAGCCACCCAGGGCCAGGATGTACCACTCTTCAATGCTCTGGTCGATCAGTGGAATGCATGGGTCGTCAAGAACTTTGGAAATGACACTACCTTGATCATGGCAAAGATGACCGTACCAGTCAATTTGCAGGAGCCATATATCGCTGCCGGAAACAATACAACAAGCAAGGGCATAACCCATGAGATAAATGGTGACGGCGCGAAATATACTACCAACGATGTCAACCTCATGTCTGATGCAGCCATAGCAAAATATGCGACATCTGAACAAGGAAAAACCCAGGGTGCAGATTTTCTTGGTGGTGTCTGAGCCGCAAGACAATGATCATTTTTTAGCGCCCCTTTCGTTTTTATGATAACCCGTTTTTAAAGAAATAGAATTATCAAACATTCTCGCAAGCTTTTTTAGCCATGCTTTGGTATTCAATGCATATGCCTTTGCCAAATCTATACTTTCTCGCCTTTGAGCTTCTGGTTTTGGTGCTCTTCCTGATCTGTCTGCTAAACGCATGGCAGCGAGGCTCCTGGGTTGTCTGGCAGCTTCTTGCCGGGGTGCTCTTCGGCTTGCTGCTTGAATGGGCTACTATCCAACAGCTCAATGCTTACGAGTACGGACATTTTCTGTTAATGCTTGGGCCGGTCCCTGTGATCATTGGCGTCGCATGGGGGACTATCATTTACTGCGTTCGTGCCTTTTCCGATAGCACCAACCTTCCTGAATGGGCACGGCCGGTGCTTGACGGCCTGCTGGCCTTGAGCATCGACCTTTCCATGGATGCCGTAGCCATTCGCCTGGGTATGTGGGATTGGGGAAATGGTTTTGATTATCAGTACTTCGGCGTTCCTTACAACAACTTCTGGGCATGGTTCTGGGTAGTATTCTCATTTTCATTCAGCCTTCGAATGCTATCAAAACTTCCAGGCTTCTATGGGCGTTGGCTCTCCCCGGCTGGAGCAATAATCTGCGGCACTGCGGGCGTGCTCATCACCAACCGTCTCATTACCAGTATCCCCATTGAACTGGTGCATTATTCTGTCATCATCGCAGTCTTAGGTGGCGCTCTGCTATTGGTGCTGGCACTACGCCCAAAAATCTCAGTCATGTTTCAGGGTGCATTTATCTTTCTTGTGCCTCTCGGATTTCATGCCTATTTCCTGATAGCAGGATTAATTTCGGGCGTCATTCTGGACCCGCCTTTTCTGCTAATGGCAAGCATGATCATGTGTATGACAGCGCTTGGTCTTCATCGAGAAGCTCTAAAATGCCGGTATCGGTCCAAATGCTGATGGGGCCACCTCATGAGTATGCCACCAAAGTAGCTTGCTCGCCATAGATGCAGAACACCCAGGTTAGCCTGCTCGGTCAGCTTCTACAGGTGGGGGTCCATTGCCGGCGGTTGAGCAGGATGGTCGCCTCCCGGGAGGTCAGCTTGAGGGCCTGAGCCAATATCTCCACGGGGACGACCAGGACGATGAATATCTCGAGGAGCAGGGAGACGGCCGAATGGAATTCGATTTCCATGATAGGTTATGGGTGACTTCAGGGATATGATCGCGAGGCAAGGAAACGGGGCGAAAGTGCTAGTATCCATAAACCATGTGCCTGTGATCAAGCGCACAACTGGAACCAAGTCCTTTAATCTCATTTCAGCCGAAAACTGTATTATCTATAAAGATTAGATAGATAGCTTGCTGCGAGATAAGGCTGTAGCCGATTAAGCTCCGAGAATTGGGCACCTCGCTTAATTGCGAAGTCTTCGGTGAATGCGAGAATCTGTCGTACCTCGTTTGGTCTTGTATGAGCGCGGCAAGAATCGAAATGTGTGCAGGCGAAGCGGGAGCCGGCTCTTCATCTCTGATGATGTGTCCCTGTAAGACGGGCGCTGTGTCAAAATCCAGTGCTGCCTCGCCGTTGCCTGTGTGATGGCGCAGGGCGGGCTCAAGGCCGCCACTACGGTGGTTGGTCCCTTCGAGAAGGGCATTGTGGATCGGTGCTTGACTCGCCTAAAACATCACTGAATTATCGCACTATTCTCAGGCTCTTTTTTTTGCTATCAAATCCCTTCTTA
>JALNZQ010000151.1 GCA_023229165.1 Methanothrix sp. | reverse complement strand
GGTGGACCGCTCGCTTGGAACCTGTCGGGTGAAAAGCCGCTGGAATGTAAACCAAACTGATCCCCTCATCTGCCAACTCATGGCCGACAACGCAAGGACCGAATCCATCGTTAGTATGTCCGGAGAACATCGATCCGTCGGCGCTCGCGCCGGGAGTCACAACGAATATTGTGCATCCGTGATTCTTCTCTCTCTGGGGTCGATTCTCTTTAGTCATGGGCAGGCATATTACCTCAGTGTAGATAACTTTTTTGGATAGATCTTCTCATATATTCAAAGAGAAAAATAAGACTAATGACTTCCGGCAGTTCGATTTGCATAAACTAATAATCTTTTGCATATAAAAATATATCGCTGACGATATCGCCTATTGCAGGACGCCTTCTTAACACACAAAAAAGAGGGCCCTCTCATCGGGTGAGGGCCGGAGATGTCAGGGCCGAAATTTTACCGCAGGCAGTGGATGTAATATTTGCCTTTTTTATTCTCAACTCCATGAATATCGTGCTCGAAGCCTTTGAACTTCTCATCCCACTTTTGGAGGGCGCATAGGTACTTCAAATGGGGGCCATCAGATGGGCCGATATTCTCTCCGGACAGCAGCATTGGAATGCCGGGTGGATATGGGATAATTCCGGTAGCTACTGTTCTATTGGCGATCTTTTCATCGTCTACGGCCAGAAGTTCTACCTGGCCATGGACCAGTTTCTGATAGGACTGGTTGGGCGTCTTATCCTGCTTGGGTATTTTTGCATAGATCTCTTCCTGAAGGCCCATCAAATTCAATTTTTTCACCTTTTTGAACATATCCTCGGCCAGATCTTTCAGTCCCATCTTCCCATAATGATCTGGATCCAGCTTTACCTTGTCGGGCAGCACCTCTTTCAATGGAGTATTTTTATTATAATCCTCTCTGAACCTCAAGAGGGCGTTGACCAGTGTGCCCCATTTGCCTTTGGTAATTCCCAGTGAGAAGAGGAAGAGGATTGTGAAGTCTGTGGTCTTTTCCACGACTATGCCGCGATTGTCCAGGTAAGAAGTGACCAGCATTGCCGGTATTCCTGAATCCCCATCTTCCTTCAGAGATCCATTGATATCAACTCCCGGGGTGACCACAGATACCTTGATGGGGTCAAGCATAGTGTAGCCCTCCTCCAGGTCTTTGAAGCCATGCCAGCTGTCGTTTCTGTGCAGCACCCAGCATTTGGGGTTCTCGGCCAGCTCCTCAGGGGATACTTTCTCAAAGTCCACGCCGTTGACCTTATCCGCATTCCAGACATCGAAGAACCATTCTCCCTTGTCTTGGGAATCTTTGAATATCTTTCGCATGCTCTGGCGGAAAGCTATGGCCTCATCTATCGATTCTCTGGTTAATGTCTCCCCGCTCGCTCCGGACATCATAGCTGCAGAAACCTCATTAGAGGCAATTATGGCATATTGAGGTGATGTCGAGGAGTGCATCATAAATGATTCATTGAACCGGTCATGGGGAACGAGATTCTTGCCGTCTTGGACATGGATGAAGGATGCCTGGGAGAGAGCTGCGAGCAGCTTGTGCGTTGAGGTGGTAGTGAAGATCGTGGGAGCATCAGGTGATCTTTTCTTTTCAAACATGCCGTACCTTTCTTTGTAGAGCGGATTGAAGCGGGCATAGCCGTACCATGCCTCATCGAAATGGATGCGGTCAACGCTATTGCCCAGGATCTTCAGGACGCGCTTGACATTATAGCAGAGGCCGTCATAGGTAGAGTTAGTGATAATAGCATGCACAGCCCGCTTTTTGCCCTGACTTGCTCTGTCCGAAGCTCCAGACGAGGCCGCATCATCATTTGACTCAGGCTCGACGGTCAGGTTATGAGCTGAGATTGACTGTGAGACTGCTTCCTGACCGATATCCTCAGGATAGATGGGCCCAATCAAGCCCAGGTGGTTTCTGGATGTCTTCATATAGGCTGGAATAGCCCCGGTCATTATCAGTGCCTGCTCGATGGACTTGTGGCAGTTCCTGTCCACCAGGACGTGGTCGCCACGGGTGACGCTGGCCATAAAGACGATGCGGTTTGATGCGGAGGTACCGTTGGTCACAGTGTAAGAGCGGTCTGCGCCAAAGATGCGAGCCGCATATTTTTCGCTCTCGCCTATCGGGCCGGTGTGATCGAGCAAAGAGCCCAGCTCTCCCACAGATATGGACAGATCTGATCTGAGCAGATTCTCTCCAAAGTATTGGAAGAAGGCTCGGCCTACTGGTGATTTGAGAAATGCCGTTCCTCCGTTATGTCCGGGAGTGTGCCAGGAGTACTCGCAGACCTCGGCGAAATCCATGAGGGCTTTTGTAAAGGGCGGCTCGATCTGATCACGGTAGCGACGCATTGCGGCCATGACACGTCCGGCAATGAATGTGGGGGTATCTCCCAGCACCCAGACCAGTTCATCCACCAGTGACATAACCTCTGCATTGATCGATGGAGCGGTGCCGCGATCGGCCATGAGAAAAACTGGCATGTGGATATTTCTGGTGCGTATCAGCTTGAGCAGCTCTCTGGCTTTGTCGTGTTGGGGGTCGTCATCGTCAAGGCTCCAGTCCATAAGGATGCACTGGATAGAGGGGTCTGAGAGAATTACGGACTTCCCATCGTCAGCAGAGTCCGATTTGGTCACCGTGGCATCACCCTTCACAAGTTCATCCACCAGAGCGCGCACTGCTCGACCTTCTGCAGTGGGCGAATCGATCTCGTCGTCTACAATCAGCACTTTCATTCCCAGTGCCAGCTCATTGCCTGTTGTCATGCACCATCACACTCTACACGTTTTCTGCGTGTGTATAGACCCATTGTCTTATTAATCTTTGCAGAATCGTTGGTTGTTTCCGGCGGCAAATCCAGGGTTCGTTACTGGCGTTTTTTCAAGCTGTTGTCAAATTCTCTGAATCTCTGGCTTCCGCCAGGATGCCTGAATATCCATCCTTAATTTTTCGCAAAATAATGGGGATCAATAGCGTACGAGGGAGCCGCTTGAGATATGCCAAGTAATTTATACCAAGAAGTTCTATTAATAATAAGGATTATTCGTGCGAGGTTAGAATATGAAAATTTTCCTGTCTTTCGTGACAGCATGTCTGTTATTGTTGATTTCGCTGTCCACCTGTACCGCCAGCCTGGCCCAATTTGCCGGTGATTGGAGCAACGTTGACCCGAATACTGGAGGAATAACCAAATTGAGCATTGCCATCTCCGGCGACTCCGCCAATGTGCATGTTTGGGGCAAGTGCCATCCCACCGACTGCGACTGGGGAGCTGTGGCTGCCTTCGCCTTTGCTCCTGATGTTTCTTCCGATCCGGTCAGCCAGGCGCAGGCGCTGATGGCAATATTCGATGCCGGATTCTCAGAGACCACTCTCTTCATCAATCCCCAGGGCAGCAGGCTGTCGGTGCAGTCTTACACTCGCTTCAAGGACAGCAGCGGCAGAAGCAACTATGCATCCAGTGATGTATTCCAGAAGAGTTCTTCCATCAGTGCAGTCGGCATGATCGCCGAGGTTCAACCGCTGCAAAAATTCAGTAAGCTGGAAGTTCTTCCCATTATGAGAAAGATCGGAGACAGCTGATGAGATGAAAATGTTAAAAAACATCCCCGAGGTCAAAATATGAGATTACTTTATCCTTTCCTGGCAGCAGTCCTGCTGCTTCTATTGACAGCCACCGGCGGTCTTGCCGGTATGGCTCAGTTTGCCGGTTCCTGGACAAATGTGGATGCCAATACCGCAGGCATCACTAACCTGGATATTGCCGTCATGGGCAACAACGCCCAGGTACAGGCCTGGGGCAAGTGCCACCCCACTGATTGTGATTGGGGGACTGTGCAGGCTCAGGCCTTTGCTCCTGACGTCTCCTCTGACATTCTCAGTGGTGCCGATACCCTGATCGCAGTCTTTGATGCCGGATTTTCGGAAACTACTCTGGTCATAAAACCCGCTGGCAATCGACTTAAGGTGGACTCTTATGATCGCTTCAAGGACAATAGCGGCAGGAGCAATTATCTGGCCAGCTATACCTTCCAGAAGGGTCAGGCACCCGGAGGCACAACACCAGGTGGTTCGACTCCAGGTGATATGGGTCCTGGCGACGTGGGTCCGGGTGGAACGATTCCCGGCAGCACACCGGCTCTAATAGATCTGACCGGAGTCTGGAACTGCGATGACGGCGGCATTTACTATGTTCGCCAGTTAGGATCGACCGTCTGGTGGTATGGCGAGCTGGACCCCAATGCACCGAACTGGTCTAATGTCATGCGCGGCGCCATCAGCGGCAATATGATAAACGCAGACTGGTCGGACGTTCCCAAGGGAAGCGTAATGCAAAACGGCAATCTGGTCCTCCAGATAGCGTCCAATAACAAATTGGTAGCTATTTCCAAGACAGGCGGCTTTGGCGGATCGGTCTGGACGAGATAGGGGCCAAGAAAGCATATTTTTTTCTTTTTTTCCAGGCACTTTTGCATTAGCTCTCGTAAGGATTTGATATTTACGCAGGCGTGCCTCGTGCTCTTGGGTTGCGATCTTGAATTAGATCATATCGACTATCTTCAAAAAATCTACTCTATTAAAATCCCTATCGAAAGTAGCGATCTTCGTTATGCCGTTAGACATGCAGGTCGCAGCTATCAGAGCATCGTAGGGCAATAGCTTATATTTTAACAAAATTTCTTTCCATTCTTCTAGATCATTATTTACGGGAATAAGAGAAACGCTGCTGTTTTCGACAAATTGGAAAAGCCGATCAATATCTTTTCGAAATGGGGCATATCCTTTAGTAGCTATTATTTTCCGATACGAGGAATTATTTCTTGTTCCATAGCGTTCTTCGCAGAGATCGCGAATGGACACATAGATCAATTCATGGATAACTGTTGCTGATGTTACAAGTTCTGGGAATGTCTCTAAGATTCTCAGAGCACGGTCTGTGAATTTAATCTAAAATATAATATTGTAAATAACATTTGTATCAACGAAAATCAATGGTAGGCATCTCCTTCTAGTTCTTGAAGCCTTTCTGCAGAGGCTTTGCCAAACATACCACGATATTCAGATAAGTCTACGTTTTGCACTTTAATTTTTAATTTTGTGCCTTCTTTAAATTTTACCTCTTGCAAAGGCTTGAAGACGCCCTCTTCATATATGCATTCAATGACTTGTGAAGCGCTCATGTCTTAACATCTCCTTTTTCTTGAATATCATGCATTTTTAAGTCTTTAATCTTCTGGTTCCATCAGGGCCCTCGCCCCGCTGGCGACCAGTTCCTCCAGGCAATGGCCCGGAATAGATATCAGATGGCAATTCATTGAGTTGCACAGCCTTGAGCGTGAAAAGTCTTCCTTTACTGGCTATAGGCAGATTATTCCCTCTGTTGTGAACTAATGAACAACAAATGATTAACTTGGCGCTTAAGCTTCACCTCCTGAGCAAATAACGCAATTGGCTATATATTTTTAAATTTTTCCCGAATAAAATTAAATGTATCTCTTGGTTCTATACCCTTGACCAAACTCTCTCTTAGCAGCATACGATATGTGGGTTGGTCAACCTCACCAGAAATTACTAAGCCTTTTGAATTCATGAAGGCTTGAATAAATTCTTCACGAGAAACAGGAGCATTTAGATAGAAGTCATAAATCTCAGACATTTCTCTCTCATATCTTGGACCAGGTGCAACATTGAATGCTTTTGAAATCGAAATAAGGAATAATGTAACGTATTTTGCATCTAAATTTGTTAATACTGTTATAATGTCAATCGCTTTCAGCATATCGCTCATCTAATTTGTGGAAATCTTGCGAAATGCCATTATTCGAATGGCTTCTGCCTTTTCGAATAGTCCCAGTTTCTTTGTAGGTGTGCAATCTGATATTTTTCTTAATTTTTGTGCAGTTTCCTTGGCTGTATTGATATCAATATAAATTGCAGCCTGCAAGTATATCTCCTCATTTTTTGCGGCAAGTCTGATGCTTCCGATTAGCAAGATAAAAAGCCAGAAACCTAACAAGGCTGTCATGAAGACAAGAGATTTGTTCCATGTCCAATCAACCGTAAAGGCAGCTAGCAGGCCAGCCATCAGGGCAAGAGTAGCTTCTCCATAATTATTGGATTTGTAATAGACCAAAACGGAGGTTATTATAATCAATATTATGATAAATCCCTGCAAAATTTCGATAAAAAACAATGAGGCATAAGCAACTGTAGCAGCCAATATTATGCCGATAACTACAATTGCTGGTGCTAACTGATAAGCTGCATTAAACGCATTCTGAAGGGCCCGCAATGCCTCGTTAGTGCTATTTGATTTGTTACTCACATTATCACTTCGGGTCTTTCTATAACTCCTCTGGATGACAACTGCCCGCTTATCAGCTCTCCCAAGCAATTGTCCTGATGGACTCTTTCATGCAATCTGGCCGGGAAAACGGCGTCGCTGCCCTGTTATTTATTCGCCTAGCCGCATCGTTCCGGCTCGGCTGAATAGGGCCTGTTCTCCTTCAGGCACCACTGCATCTTCTCCAGTATCGGTTCTATCCTGCCGTTCGTCTCCTTCAGCTTTTGCACCATGATCTCTGCCAGGCTGCCCTGCTCGATTCGCTTTGCCACCAGCGGAAGATATCGTTTCTCCTCA
>JALNZQ010000150.1 GCA_023229165.1 Methanothrix sp. | reverse complement strand
GGACCATAACCATCATCTTCCATGTGGTGGGCCGATCCACGGCTCTCTTCAAGACCCTGCAAGAAGGCGACTATTACCTGAATGTGTCCGGTCCCCTGGGCCGTCCCACTGAAGTAGGAAAAGTGGGGACAGCAATCTGTGTGGGCGGGGGAACGGGCCTGGCTGTACTCTATCCCATCGCCAAGAAGCTGAAGAGCCTGGGAAACCGGGTGGTGAGCATCATTGGGGCACGCACAAAGGAGCTTGTCATCCTTCAGGAGGAGATGGCCGCGGTCTCCGATGTGCTCTTGATCTGCACGGATGACGGTTCACTGGGGCGCAAAGCACTGGTAACACAGCTTTTAGAGGAGGCCCTGCAAAGAGAGACCCCGGGATTGGTAGTGGTCATCGGGCCCGTGCCCATGATGAGACTGGTCAGCGATATCACCCGGCCCCGTCAGATTAAGACCATCGTCAGCCTCAATCCCATCATGATTGACGGCACGGGCATGTGCGGCAGTTGCAGAGTCGAGGTGGGTGGAGAGACGAAGCTGGCCTGTGTAGACGGGCCGGAGTTTGACGGGCACCAAGTGAACTACGAGTTGCTCATGGAGCGCCTCTCTGCCTTCCAGTCGGAGGAGATGGAGGCCTTGCAGGTGCATGGGGAAGAAGAGGTGCACAGGTGCCGCATGAAGGACGATCTGAAAGAGATATGATCGGCTCGGTCTCTATTGGAAATAGAATTATCCCTTCTTCGAAAAGACATTCTGGATCATAATTTCCCATAATTTTTAAGACTTGACCTCAAATACCTATAAATTTGGATCGAAGATAAAGAGGCTCAAGGAGGCTAAGTAATGGTCCTGCAAACTAAGTCATGTGATCAAGTCTTTGAGGCAATAGACAAATTCAATGTGAGATTTGTCCGAATTTGGTTTACTGATATACTGGGAGTCCCCAAGAGCTTTGCCATCAATCCCAACGAACTTGAAGGGGCTTTCTCCGAGGGCATGGGATTTGACGGCTCCTCCATCGAGGGCTTTGCCCGAATCCATGAATCCGACATGGTTGCCAAGCCCGATCCAACAACCTTCCAGCTCATCCCCTGGAGGCAGCAGGAGCATGCCGTGGCCCGGATGTTCTGCGACATCCAGAACCCCGACGGCAGCCCCTACGAAGGCGACCCCAGGTACGTCCTGAAGCGGAATCTGGACCGCATCAAGGATAAAGACTACAGCTTCATGGTGGGCCCGGAGCTGGAGTTCTTCTACTTCAAAAATGAGCATTGCACGGAGGGCCTGGACAGCGGAGGATACTTCGACCTGACCACCGCCGACAACGCCTCTGATCTGAGACGGGACACCATCTTGGCTTTGGATTCCATGGGCATAGATGTGGAGTACAGCCACCATGAGGTTGCTCCCTCTCAGCACGAGATCGATCTGCGCTACAAGGACGCTTTGAATATGGCTGATACGGTGATGACCTACAAAATCACCGTCAAGGAGATCGCTCGCCGCTACGGTTACCATGCCAGCTTCATGCCCAAGCCCATCTTCGGCCAGAACGGCAGCGGAATGCACGTACACCAGGCCCTCTTCCAGGGAAAGAGAAATGTGATGTTCGATGCCGGCGACCAATACCACCTCTCCGATGATGGTAAGTACTATATTGCCGGCCTTCTCAAGCACGCGCCCGAGATCACAGCCGTCACCAACCAGTGGGTCAACTCCTACAAGCGCCTGGTCCCCGGATATGAGGCGCCGGTCTACATCTGCTGGGCGAGAAGAAACAGATCTGCTCTGGTCAGAGTGCCCATGTACAAGCCCGGAAAGGAAGCCGCTACAAGAGTCGAGTTCAGAAGCCCAGATCCCGCTACCAATCCCTACCTGGCCTTCTCCGTCATGCTGGCTGCCGGCCTGGCCGGAATCGCCAACAAGTACGATCTTCCCGCTCCCCAGGAACAGGACATCTATCACATGAGCGATGAGGAGAGAAAGAAGGCCGGAATCGCCTCTCTGCCTGGAAGTCTGAACGATGCTATGCAGCTAACAGAGCAAAGCACGCTCGTCCGGGAGGCATTGGGCGAACATGTCTTCAAGGCCCTAATCGCCAACAAGAAAGCAGAGTGGGATGCCTACCGCACCAACGTGACCCAGTGGGAGCTGGAGAGGTATTTGCCTCTGCTCTAGAGCTTCGGTATTGGGCTCATTTCTTTTTCAACTGGAAAATGTCCGGGATTATGCAGTCATAACCAGAAAAACGTCGGCGGATGGAGTTTAAGATTATCATGCCAAGGATTAGAAGGGAGCTTTACAATAAGGAGATCTGTGCCTGCTCCATCTTCGGGGCCATGAACCAAGATGGGGAACGCTTTACCGGGGCCAGCGTCATGACGGCCATAGCCAATATGCACGTCCGCGGCAATGGTCTGGGTGGGGGGTTTGCAGCCTATGGCATATACCCGGATTACAAGGATTACTATGCCTTCCATCTTATGTTCACCGGCCAGGGCATCGCAGCCAAATTGTCCGCTAAAAAGGAGCTGGATGCCTTTCTCTTCCAAAATTTCGAGGTGGTCTACGATGAAGAGATCCCTCATGGCGATGAGCTAAATTTAAGCGATCCTCCCCTAGTCTGGCGCTACTTTGTCCTTCCCAAAAAGCAGGGTGATGACTCTTTGATTTCTGATGGGGATTACATCGTGGGCAAGATTATGTGGGTGAACTCCCGGATCGAGAATGCTTATGTCTTCTCTTCCGGCAAGAACATGGGCTGCTTCAAGGGCGTGGGCTATCCTGAGGAGATAGGTGAGTACTTCATGCTGGACAAGCTCTACTCGGCCTATGCCTGGACGGTGCACGGCCGCTTTCCTACCAACACCCAGGCCTGGTGGGGCGGAGCTCATCCCTTCAGCCTCCTGGATACGACCATCGTCCATAACGGCGAGATCTCCTCCTACGGCACCAATCGGTGGTACCTGGAGATGTACGGCTATGCCTGCACACTGCAGACGGACACGGAGGTCATTGCCTATGCAGCGGACCTGCTCATGAGGAGGCAGAATCTTCCCATTGAGATTGTGGCCAAGATTCTCGCCCCGCCTATCTGGAATGCAATCGACCGGATGAATGACTCGGAGAAGAAACTGCTCACCACTCTGAGGATGGTTTACGCGCCTCTACTCATGAACGGGCCTTTTGCCGTAATCATCGGCCAGACGGGAAGGATGATAGGACTCACAGACAGAATCAGGCTTCGACCCATTACCGCAGCCACGAGAGGAGAGATGTTCTACCTATCTTCGGAGGAAGCGTCTATCAGACTCATTTCGCCGCAGCTTGATCGAGTCTGGACGCCCAATGGAGGAGAACCGGTCGTAGGCGAACTAAATAGTATGAGGACGGTTTTGCAATGAAATCATTCGTCTTTCCAGAGTTTCAGATCGTCAGGGACGAAGAAAAATGCGGCCAGTGCCGGGGCTGCGAGCGACAGTGTGCCTTTGGCACCCACACTTACGATCCGGTGGCTGATCGGCTGGTATCCGAAGACTACAAGTGCGCCGGATGCCAGAGATGTGTCGTCTTCTGCCCCAAGAATGCCATAGTAGTTCGGCCCGCGCCCTCGTTCTACCGGCCCAACGCATCATGGTCTCGCGAGAAGCTGGACGACCTCAAGAAGCAGGCGGAGACGGGAGGCGTAATCCTTGCCGGGTGCGGATGCGACAAGCCATTTCGCATCTACTGGGACCACATCGTGCTCAATGCTTCTCAGGTTACCAACCCCTCTATCGATCCCTTGCGTGAGCCCATGGAGCTACGCACCTTTCTGGGAGCCAAGCCCGACCTTATGGACATTTCGGCAAAGGAAGGAGACATAGAGATAAAGACCAAGCTCTCACCCAATCTGGTAGTCGAGACTCCTATCCTCTTCTCGGCATTGTCCTACGGAGCCATAAGCTACAACGCCTTCCGCTCCCTGGCGACGGCTGCCTGCAAGTCCGGAACCTACTTCAATACCGGTGAAGGCGGCCTTCCCCGTGATATGAGGGAAGAGTTTGGACGATGCGCCATTGTGCAGGTGGCTTCAGGCCGCTTCGGCATAGACGCCGAGTACCTGAACTGTGGACAGGCTGTGGAGATCAAGGTAGGCCAGGGAGCCAAGCCGGGCATTGGCGGCCACCTGCCTGGTGAGAAGGTATCGCTTGCCGTGGCAGAGACGCGCATGATCCCCCTGGGCACGGACGCCATTTCGCCAGCGCCACATCATGATATCTACTCCATTGAAGATCTGTCCATGCTCATCTCCGCCCTGAAGGAGGCCACCAACTACGAGAAGCCCATATCCGTCAAGATCGCAGCCGTGCACAACTTTGCCGCCATAGCCTCTGGAATTGTGCGTGCCGGTGCGGACATCATCGCTATTGACGGTCTGAGAGGAGGAACGGGAGCAGCACCCAAAGTCATCCGGGATAATGTGGGCATCCCTACTGAGCTTGCCATATCCTCATTGGACCGACGCCTGCGTAGTGAGGGCATCAGGAACAGATGCTCCATCATTGCCGCGGGCGGAATTCGTTGCAGCAGCGACGTGATCAAAGCCATAGCTTTAGGCGCCGATGCCGTCTACATTGGATCTGCGGCTCTGATTGCTATGGGGTGCACTCTCTGCCAGAAATGCTATACCGGCAAATGCAACTGGGGAATATGCACTCAGGACCCGCGCCTGTCCGGCCGACTGAATGTGGAGATCGCCTCGCAGAGGCTGTCCAACCTCATCTTCGCCTGGTCGCATGAGATTCGCGAGATGCTGGGCGGCATGGGCATCAACGCCTTGGAGAGCCTGCGCGGCAACCGAGACCACCTGCGGGGTTTGGGGCTGCACGAGTGGGAGCTTGATGTATTGGGAATCAAGGGTGCTGGAGAGTGAGGGACGAATGGCGAGAGCAGTTCTTTTTGAATCGAGTCTAAAAGCAGATCAAATTGATGAGAAGATAAATGCCGTTCTGATCGATGCCACGGATGTGGAGACAAAAGAATTAAATGGCCGGCTCAGGGACTTGATGCTCTCCGGCGAAAAAAAGGTCAACATCATAAATGTTTGCGGCCAGAGGTTCATCGGCACTCGCCTCTACACGCCAGAGCGTCTTAAAATGGAGATAGATATATTCGGTACTCCCGGCAACGACCTGGCCGCCTTTCTTAACGGCCATAAGATAACTGTGCACGGCAATGCTCAGGATGGCGTGGGAAACACAATGGACAGTGGAGAAATATTCGTAGAGGGACGGGCGGGAGACGTCTTGGGTTTCTCCATGCGCGGGGGCGAGATCTATGTGCGGGACAATTGCGGATACAGAACGGCACTGCACATGAAGGAGTATGAGGACAAGAGGCCCGTTCTGGTCGTTGGGGGCAGCGCTCAGGACTTTTTGGGCGAGTACATGGCGGGCGGGATTGCCATACTCCTGGACCTGCAAGGCCAAACTCACAAAGCTAACTTCATAGGCACAGGCATGCATGGTGGCGTGATCTATCTGCGAGGCAGCGTGATGCCGTCTCAGGTAGGCGAACAGGTGGACATTTCCCCCATAAACGATGATGACCGCTCTGTCCTGGATAGATATGTCTCCAGGTTCGTAGAGCGCTTTCCAGAGATCGGCAATCGCCTGGAAGAGATCTTGAACTCTCAGTTCGTCAAGCTTACGCCCAAATCGAAGAGACCTTACAGCAATCTTTATGCGTATTGAATATCACTTGAGATATCATTAGGAATTGAGATGAGGGATTAAATGCCTGTTTACATTGACATTTCCAGATGCATCGGCTGCCGCTCCTGCGAGGTGGCCTGCCAGCGCGTGCACGGGGGCAGCGGACACATCAATGTCCATTTTGTGGGAGATCAGGCTTCGGTGCCAATATTCTGCCATCACTGTGAGCAGGCCTCCTGTACTATGGCCTGCTTTAGCGGAGCGCTGCATAAAGTGGGAGAGTGTACGGTTTTTGATGTGGAAAAGTGCACCGGATGCGGTCTATGCCATCTGGCCTGTCCCTTCGGTGTGGTCTGGACGAACAAGATCGCCCACAAGTGCGATCTGTGCGAGGGCCGCGCACAGCCCGCTTGCGTTGTCACCTGTCCGGCCAATGCTCTATCCACTGATTTCCAGCAGGCGCCTCGCCGGGCGCGCTCGCGCGCTGCTCGGGCTGCGACTTTAGGAGGTAGAAGATGATTAAAGTTGATGCAGGCCTGTGTCTGGGCTGCCTGTCCTGCTCCAATGTCTGTCCCAGTCAAAATATCGTCCGTACCGAGACCGGAAAGATGCGCTACATCCATTGGAAGAAGTGCAAAGAGGAGTGCGATCTATGTGTGGAGTTTTGCCCGGGCCATGCATTAACGCTGGTGCCCTTCGACGAGAATGCGCCCGAGAGCGAGGTGTCATTTGAGCTGGTGGCCTGCAAGATCTGCAAATCGTGCTACGCTACAGAGCCCATGCTGAGGAGAATCGAATCCACTCTGCCTGCCAACATGCAGAAGGACTCCGAGGGCCTGGAATGGATCAGGGTCTGTCCTCTATGCAGGCGCAATATTGAGGCGGAGAGGGCTACCAGGCAGATGGTGCTGGCAAGGAGCAGAAAGAGCCCGTGAAGGGAAGGGCCGAAAACGTTGGACGGGAGAAGTCCTTCCTGGTATGGATGTCG
>JALNZQ010000149.1 GCA_023229165.1 Methanothrix sp. | reverse complement strand
ATAATTTCCAGATACATGGTAGGGGTTTGCTATGAAGATCGAATCGTTATTGGTAATTGTATTGGGGATGGCAGCAATTGTCTCACCGGCTTCTGCCCAGAGCACGGATGATCTAAACGTGTGGAATGTCTATTGCAGCGGAGACGGCTCACGCTGCACTGTGGCCAAAGAGCCCAGTGGGGATTTGATGTTTCCCGTCTACCCCGGCAAAGTGGACTGGAATACAGTTCAGACCTGGATGCAGGCCAACGGCTATCCGGCTCAGCCTGCCGTATGGAATGTCTACTGCAATGGGGACAGCTCGCAGTGCACCGTCTCCAAGGAGCCCACGGGCGAGCTCATGTTCCCTCAGTTTACGGGCAAGGTGACATGGGATACGGCGACAAGTTGGCTGGCTTCCTGGAGAGACAATAACAAGCCCAAAGTTTGGAATGTCTACTGCAACGGCGACAGCTCGCAATGTGCGATATCCAAGGAGACATCCGGGTTTCTAATGTTCCCTCAGTTTCCGGGAAAGGTGGATTGGGACACAGCCCAAGAATGGATGGCATCCTGGAGAGGCGAAAATACCGCAGGCCAGTCAACGCCCATCGGGACCGGAACCGCCCATACTTACAACGGCATTGAATTTCAGGTGGAAGGAGTGGCATTGAAGGCCAACGCAGAGCAGACGACTGACTCCATCGACCTGGGAGGGAAGAATGCCAAGGCAGTGCATGTTCTGGAGTTTGCGGGATGGAGCATAGGAGTTCCGGATAACGTTAAGGTGGGCCATATCAATGTCTGGTACGGGGACGGAAGCTTTGAGACGACGGATCTGACTATGGGAGTGAACATTGCCGAATGGGCTTATGACCGATCAGAGGTCCAATCGCAGCTAAAGCACAGCAAGGTTGCAGCGGCTTACTCCTGGCCAAGCACAGCCAGTTCCGCTTACGAGTATCAGGGCCATTATTTCTATGCCAAGGTGGACACGGACCCCAGCAAGCCTCTGGACCGGCTGGAGCTGGTGCTCGATCCCAACGAGCAGAAGATCCAGATCGAGATCCGGGCGATAACACTGGAGGGATGAGGGTAGAAATTGGGATCGGTCTGCCTTATTTTTTATCGATTTTATATTATTTTATACGAGGACTTGCAGATCGATGATGGCATCAAAATGATTATCATATTAGAGAGCTAACCCGAGTGCTGGATGATGTCATGCCCAGGGCAAAGAATTTGAAAGAGGCTTACAGCAACTATTATGAGGATGAAGTGAGGAGATGTTGCGAGATAAATCCTATGCTGGTTCCTCTGGTGGAAAATGGATTCAATCTCGTTAGATGATCAGGATGAAGTAGATCTCCTGCTCACGGAGCTGGAGATCTCTCAGGGTAGAAGAAACCTTATTCTCTGCATCGTAGCTTCTCCCGCTTATCGGGAAAAGGTAATCCAGGTCATAAAAGCGCGTTTTCCCTGCAAAGTCCAGGCAGTTGAAAAGGGAGACACTCTCATCTTTGATCTCAGAAATGCTCAGGCCAAGAAAGAGGAGATTCTCATCTGGACACTTCCCGAGACGCTTAGCAACGATATTTTGGATGCTCTCAACAATTTTCGCGAGCTTTTTTACGATGCCGGAGTGCCGAGCCTGATCTTCATGACTCCGGCGGAGCTGGACGATGTGATCTGGAAGGCTCCCGACTTCTGGAGGTACAGAGGAGGATATCACATATTGAAAGGCGAAGATCTTGGGCAGAAATATCCGGCAGTAGAGGCATTGTCCATGCCGCTAGACTTCAGCTATCAGAATGAAGAGGAATTGCTGAGGCGCAAGAGGATCAACGAGTACCTGCTGGAGAAGAAAAGTGATCAGAGAGAACAGGCAAATATCCTGACCGAGCTGGGCATAGTTCATTTTCTGCTTAGCGAGACCCGAAAGGCAATCGAATGCTATGAGCAGGCTCTGGTCATCGCCCGCAATATTGACGAGCGCGGAAGTGAAGGAAAAGCTCTGGGCTACCTTGGCAATGCCTACGTTGGTCTGGGCGATGTCCGCAAGGCTATCGATTACTACGAGCTGGCCTTGACAATAGCACGCGAGATCGGGGACAGAAGGGGCGAGGCAATTACCTGCTGGAATCTGGGTCTTGCTTATGAGAACGTGGGTGATATAAAGCGAGCTGTAGATCAGATGCAGATCTCTGTTGACATCGAACGCCAGATCGACCACAGGGACGCAGAAAAACATGCTGATTACCTTAAGAATGTCCAAACCAGATTGGAAAAGAAGTAAACCGATCTTTGGCTAAACATTTTAAACCAGAAAGCCAATGCCAGAACAGGTGAAATGCCCACGAAAAAAGTACGTATCAGGATAGCGGCCATCATAATTGCGATTATCTTGCCGCTGGCGGCATTAATGCTGATTCTCAATCGTCATCCGGATTGGCAGCATAGCCAATGGGCAGTAGCTCTCGGCATTTTCTCATCTTTCACTTCAACAATTGCAGCTTATGAATTTATCATCAAGCGGTTCCTCCGTCAGAACGAGACAGATGGAAAGTCTGGCCAAAGCGAGATCAGAAATGGACAATCCATCCAAATCACAGGCGAACAGCAGGGCACAATAACACAGCAGGACCAGAGAGGGCAAACTGTGCAAGGTTCGCAAACAAATATCGGTAGCGTTCAAGGACATCAATTTTCTGGGCCCATCGGTACGGTCAACTTGCCTCCTACGACAAAATCAGCACCTTTTGTCGTTCCCTGGCAGATTCCCTTGCCCCCCAAGGACTTCACGGGACGCAGTGAGGATCTTGGGAAAATCCTGGCAGAATTCGAGAGGGGAGCAACCATCACCGGACTGCGCGGCATGGGAGGCATCGGCAAGACGGCTATAGCCCTGGTGCTGGCACAAAGACTTAAAGACCGATTTCCTGACGGCCAGCTCTTCATAGATCTAAAAGGCATTAGCGAAGATCCCCTAAAACCTGTAGATGCCATGGCGCAGGTCATTCGAGCTTATCTCGGCTCCGATGCCCAGATGTCGGAAAGTGAAGCGGAGCTAGCCGGTCTTTACCGCTCCGTGCTAGCAGGAAAGCGGGCGCTTCTGTTACTGGATAACGCTGTGGGCAGAGAGCAGGTCGAGCCGCTGCTGCCTCCCGAAGACTGCAGCGTCCTGGTCACCTCGCGAAAGAAGTTCGCTCTTCCGGGGCTGAAGCCCTGGGATCTGGATCCATTGAGCTCCTCCGATGCCCGCCAACTGTTACTGGCCATCGCACCGCGAATCGGCAGTCACGCAGATAAGCTAGCGAAGCTATGCGCTTTTTTGCCGATAACGCTTAAGGCTGCGGCTTATCTGCTGACTGAGACAAAGGACTTAACTCCCGCAAAATATGTTGAAGAGCTGAGCGATGAGCGTACTCGTCTGAAGCAATTGGGGAGGGCGGGAGAGGATCTGGACGTTGAAGCCTGCTTCATGCTGAGCTACCGCCGCCTGCCTACGGAGACCGCGGGAATATTCCGGCTACTATCCGTCTTTCCTTCTGACTTCGATGCTCAGGCCGAGGAGGCGGTCTGCCATGACAAAGACCATCGTCATTTGAGTGAGCTTTTGCGCTGGAGCCTGGTCGAATACCAGAGTCCGAGCCCAGAAGGCGAAGGCAGATATCACTTGCACGATCTGATGCAGTTGTTTGCCGTCGTTCGTCTGGAGGAGGACGGAGGCGAGGCTGCCGGGATTGATGCTCAGCAGCGTCATGCAGAGTACTTCAGAGATGTTTTATCTTCCGCTACAAAGCTCTATAAAAATGGTGACGTTCTGGCCGGGCTGAGAAAATTCGATCTGGAAAGAATGAATATCGAATCTGCCTGGTCGTGGGCGAAGAGAAATCTTGGCAACCGCAATGTCGCTGCATCCATATGCAATGCTTTTCTTAATTGGCCTTATTTGCTTGACCTGCGCATGCATCCTCGTGAGCGGATTTCGTGGCTGGAGACTGCATTGGTTGCTGCTCGGGTGTTGAAGAACAAACGTATGGAAAGCATCCATTTAGGCAACTTGGGAAATACCTATTTGGTCCTAAGCGATGCTCAAAAATCCATCGATTACTACGAGCAGGCCCTGGCCATAGCTCGCGAGATCGGAGACCGAAGGGGCGAAGGAACCTGTCTGGGCAACCTGGGGAGTTCATATTCCAGTTTGGGCTATTATCGCAGAGCTATAGAGTACTACGAGTTGGCCTTGACCATAGTCCGCGAGATCAGTGACAGAAGGAGCGAAGGAACTTTTCTGTGCAACCTGGGCCTAGCCTATGCCTACCTAGGCGAAACTCGCAAGGCCATCGAGTACGACGAGCTGGTCCTGACCATAGTCCGCGAGATCGGTGACAGAAGGAGCGAAGGAACCTGTCTGGGCAACCTGAGTCTAGCCTATGCCGACCTAGGTGAAACTCGCAAGGCTATCGAGTACGACGAGCTGGCTTTGATAATAGCACGTGAGATAGGGGACCGAAGAGGCGAAGGAAACAATCTGTGAATCTGGGTCAAGCCTACGCCGACCGAGGCGATATTCGCAAGGCCATCGAATACTACGAGCAGGCCCTGGCCATAGCATGCAAGATAGGGGACCGAAGGGGCGAAGGGGCCGCCCTAGGCAACTTGGGCAACGCCAATGTTTACCTGGGCGATAATCGCAAAGCAATCGATTACTACGAGCAGCAATTGAAAATAACGCAAGAGATCGGCGACAGAAGGAGCGAAGGAAACGCACTATGGAATATGAGTCAAGCTCTGGATCAACTCGGCGACAGAGCGCAAGCAATCGAATGCGCCAGAACCGCCCTCAAGATTCGTGAAGATATCGAAGATCCACGCACCGAAAAGGTAAGGCGAAAGCTGCAAGAATGGGAGAGCCAACAGCACAAGCAATGAAGCCCGAAAACAAGACCCTGATAAAAGCCCTTCTGGAGAACAGCGCCTCTATCCAGGAGGACATCCTCGACGACACGCAAGAGATGCTGGGCACCGTGCCCTTCATCCTGCAAGTCATGGCCCGCCGCCCGCAGTTCATGATCTTCTCCAGCCTGAAGGACTTCTACGCGCTACGGCCCCAAAGCCTGGAGCCCAAGGTCGCGGAGCTGCTGGCCGTGGCCGCAGCCGCTAGCTGTGGCGCGGACAAGTGCCTGAAGGTGCACATGTTGGCGGCTGCCCGCGCTGGGGCGAGCGAGGACGAGATCCTGGATGCCGTGTTCATCGCTGCCCTCATCGGCCAGACGAAGGTGCTGGCCTCGGCGCTGCGCACCTTCCAGGAGTTTGAGGGCAGATCGAAAGAGAAGTAGAGCTTTGTGGTTCTAATCCCAGGGTTGCATCTTTTCGGTCCCGGTCAATCAAGAATCGATCGGAGTCAACTGCCCGAAAGCTTCATGGCCCTGGCAACCACGGTGAGATCTTGAATGGTAGTAGTACTATGCAATGATGCCGAGATCGAGGTGCCGGATGGCGAGATATGCCAGATCTGCGGCCAGGAGCTGGAAGAGTTTGACGAGGTCACGGGCACGGGCATTCACGGGTACTACCATTGGATATGCGTGAACCACGTGGATGCATGAGCAACTTGCTGGGCGGGCGGAGGCCCGCGGGCGCGGGATGCTAAGGACGGCAAGATTCATAAACCAGCAGGTGTTTGCATTATCCTCGATCTGCTCCATAGGCAGGTCGTATGCGGGGATAACCAAGCCAGGCCAACGGTGATAGACTCAAGATCTATTCTCGCAGGAGTTCAAGGGTTCGAATCCCTTTCCCCGCATAAATTTTGTTTTATTGATAGTGATTTTGAGTTATAGTCATGTTCGCCGTTACAAAATATGCAAATTTGGAGGCCCTCAACTGGAGCCTGTACAGATAGTCTCTCCAGTCTCAGGATCTTCATAGCAGAGATTCTGTGATCCATCACCTTGTGTTTCTTCCTGGTAACCTTCAGACTCTCCATAGGATTCTACGCAAACATATTGACCGGTATAGGGATCTTGGTAGCACCCATTCTTTTGCCCTCTCTGAGCATCAGAGGGCTCTGCATTAGAACCTATGCAGGTTATTTCGCCTGTCAATGGATCTGCATAGCACCCTGGATGTTGCAGTATCATAATCCCGGGAGACGCGCGAAAGGTCTGCGGCAGGCACAGCTCTCTTACCATTTCCCCCCGCCGCCACTTCCTCCGCCCATGCTTCCGCCTCCGAAGCCATCCGAACCGGAGCTGCCAAATCCGGTATGATGCACGGCTGTAGACCGAGCCTCTTCCATGGCCTTTTCCACCGCTTTCTGGTGATGTTGATGGCCTTGCTCGACATTGCTGTTGATTCGGGTCATGATTAGATAGAGATCAATGGTATTCATTTTTCCCGAACGGTATTCCTGCGCCCGATCATATTCCGCCCTTGCCGTCTTTAGATCCTGTTCTGCCGCACCCAGCGGCCCATAAGTCTTTTCTGCCGTTTCCAGAGTGCTTTTCATCTTGGTCAACAGCTCTTCCGGATCCTGGCCTTGAATCTTTTCATAGATCGCCCGGTCTCGCACAGCATCTTTGCTGACCTGCTCAACAGCTTCTCGAATCTTGACCAGCTTGTCTAACAGGACAATCCAGTCCACGGTGTTGACGGGCTGCTCTGACAGAGACAATGCCTCTCGATGAGTATATCGCGCCGTCTCCAGGGTTAATCTGGTGGCCATGGAAA
>JALNZQ010000148.1 GCA_023229165.1 Methanothrix sp. | reverse complement strand
AGCAACTAATCCAAAAGGAGATAATCTCTGCAGTCGCCTTAATACACATCCAACAGATTCATTTAATGATCTTGAGGCTTTTAAGATATGAATGCCAGTTAAAATATATGTTGATTTTTGTTCTTGGGCTCCCGGAACTTCAGAAATTAAAATCACATCTTCTTTAGTCAATGCAAAATCGTCAAATTTATTTAGCTCGATATCTGGGACTTTTAATCCCAATGGAGCAAATTTCCGTAAACGGCTTAAGATTATTTTAATTGAAGTTTTTAATAATCCAGTTGCTCTTAAGATATGAATTATCGATACATTATCTTTGATATATGGTATTTGCCCATCAAGATCTTCTGATATTAAAATATAATCCTGTTCATCCATTTCTATATCGGAAAAATCATAATGATTTATTGGAGGAATTGAAAAACCTATAGATGATAGCCTAATGAGCCTTTTAACCGATTCATCTATCGACTCCTCCAATATTTTAGCATAGATTAAGATCTGACTTGCAGAGACTTGGTGTCTATTCCATCTGCCTGACTGAGCAATAGAAGATAGAACAATTGAATCTCCCGCTTGCAGAATCGGCATTGTAGCCAATTTATTATCATAGGAATAATATTCAGTTTCTGCTATTAGCCATTTAGGAACGCTTAATCCATATTTTGTCAGTATTTCTATACGATTAATCAATAGACTACGCGGAATTCTCTTCCTTATCTCAGAAATAATCTCTTTCTTTTTATCAAATATGCCAGCAACTCTTTTTGAATCTGACTGGATAGAAGCAGATTCGATAATGAAATAATCTGGAGAAAAACAGCCGATCTCATTAAGTGGCAACATCAAATCTTGGTTTTCCTTTAAGCGAATCAAGATAGATTCATCTTTGGAAATAAGACTATTCACTACCATACCTGCAGCTTTATGATCCACTTCTTCGAGCATGCAAAGCCATTCATAGCTCAACCAGTCCTGATTTTCAACCAAGACCTGAATTTGATCCCGAACTAAATTTGTAGCATATCTTCTATCCCATTCAACGATTTTTTTGCGATCAATGGTAAGTTTAGGTCTGTATGCTTGATTTAGATCTATGATTGCGCATATAAAGTGGCTCTCTGTATCGATGCCATCTGCTAAAAGCTTGCCATCTCCGAACCAACTACCATCATGATAATGGCTAAAATGATTGGAGTTGGTTTTTATCCACCATAAACCAGGTTTTTTGGGGGTCAGGATTGAATCTTCTCCAGAAAACTTCTTATGTAATTTTCCAGGAATCCACGTATCCATTTCATCATCTCTAACGACATCAGTGGTGAATTCGGAAACCCAAAGTTGGTCCCTCATGATATCCAAGCAAGATATATCTTTTTGGCCACCCCATTTTTCTTTATATTGAGTCTTATTTAAGTATAAGCGTATGCGTGTTCCCGCATCAGTATGCTTGTTGAATGGCCTGACTCGAAAAAGGCTTCCACTACCCGATATTTGGATGATTAGATTCTCGCCTGGATTTCCCTTGCGGTCAAGGCGACATGTTTCTATTGATAGTTCATCTGCTAGCATAAAATAGCTAAATACACCTATGCCAAATTGGCTATTCGGATACAATCTGATCGGAGGATCGCAACGAAGCCATTCAGCTTGCTCTTCGATAAATTCTGGCATATCAGCGAAACGTTTGCCTGCGCAGGAAAATGCATCAGCAAGTTCGTGGCGTCCCATGCCAATGCCATTGTCCTCGCATTCGATATAATGACGCCCATCTTCAATACCTTGGCGAAAAATGATATGCCCTTCCCATTTGGGACCCGCATAAATTCTCATCCGCTCCAAATAAGCTATGCGCGCCTGACGATAGCGACATGCATCAAGGGCGTTTTGATATAGCTCACGTATGGCGAGGGCAGGGTCTCCGTAGAGCTGTTCTCCCATCAACAGCTCACGGATTTCATTGTGGGCCAATTGGAAACGCAGATGCGGGGTTTCATAGAGTGGCATTTCATTCTCAGTAGATTCTGGACAAATTTCATGCGCTGTTAACCTGAGGGGAAGATCATCTAAAATATCCATTCCATCCTCTTTAGCATGAATTTTTTTTCGGATAGCTTCGAGAACTACATTCGCTTGTTGTACATGCTCATGAAGGGCTAAATCAACTGCAGGATGGCGGCAAATCGCTTGTAGGGACTTTCCTCCTGCATCCGGGACCCAAGATGCATCGTTAATTGTACGAAGGACATCCTCGGAAGTTATTGGATCACTGAGACCGATATGATCGATTATAACTTCATGAAGCATTCTCACATCAATGGCCATCCAGCCAAAAAGAGTCAATAGATAGGCCAATAATTTCTCTCGGATAACCTGTTGATGTTGAGAGCTTGGCGCTACATAGGCTTCAGGCTTGAAGGCCCTTGGTCGGTCAGAGCGCTCAATTCGCTCTGGGTTTGAATTTATGCATAGTGCCATTTCCAAGAGACGATTTTTTGTTAGTGATTCTTTTATATGCCGCGATTGATTCTTGCTTGGTAATAAAATTGCTTCCATTAGATTATCTGAAATATATCCTTCTTGTGATTTGTCCATCCATACATAGGGTTCTCGCAAAATGCATCGATTCATCAGCCATATTGCTATCGCATCATGTTCAGCGATTTGTTTATTTTCCTTCAGGCTTTGTGCTTTGCGAACAAACTGCGGCAAAGATAAATGTGTCATCTCTAATGATGCGCGAAAACCAGTGACATTTCCACTGTTTTTCAAAGAAAGTGGATCTGCATTTACAGCTTTCTTCACAGCTGCTGCAAGAACTGCTTCATGTATGAATGGAACAATCGATAGTAGGGCGACTTCAGCTGGAGAGAGCTTTAGAGCTCCGCACCTAGAAACATGGAACGCTATTAATTCTATTATTCGAATGGGATATCTTTCATCTCGCCAGGTATTATTGGGCAAAGCTTCAATTGAATCTGACCACTCCTTACGACAAGCTGCAACGAGTTGGCTTACATTGGATCTCAAGTCCTCGATTGATGCATCATTCTTCAATGAATCCGCATTCCACATTTCATTAAATAGAGCGCTTTGATACCAAGAATCTTCAGTAATAGACTTGGCCTCGATATTTTTCGAACCTTTGCAAATGGTTCTTTTAGAAAGCCTATTTTCGCCAGCGAAAGTTTCAAGATGAACTCGAACAGTTTGTCTAGGTTTATCATTGCTATCTGTAAGTGCGTTCAACTTGATTTGAATTTCCGCAATTACTTCCTCAAAAGTGGATGCTTGGCATTCCGCTTGAATCACTTCTGCCAATGCTCTCGAAAAAAAGCTGAATCCATCTGGTTTGGCAACGTAACGGCTAACTTCTCCCGGCTCGCAAGAAAAAATAGTTGCAACATCTCGGTTTCTTATGGATTTCAATTTACCTTTACCCCAATTAACTATGTTTAGGACGCTCTCTGAACCGAGTTCGATACCTTCTCTGCAAGCATCAATGAAAAATATTATTGCAGCGGCTGCGGAATTTTCGAATACTTCAGTGAAATCCAGTGGAACAAGATATGATGCAATGTTGGTAATATCTTCTGTATATGCATCGAAAGGAACTAAATAATCAATACCATCATAGTGGAGCCCATGTCCAGAAAAGCATATAATTAATGTCTCCCCTGGTTCTTTTTCCTTAACACAAAACTTATGAATCTGTTGTTTGATCAAATTAGCTGTAGGATTCTCTTTTAATCCCACTGAACGCACATGGTAACCAGAGGATTCGAGTGCTTTTTCTAGTTTTATTATATCATTTCTAATAAATGGAAGGTCCACAATGGCATCGCTGTCGTATTCTGGAACACCGATCAATAGAGCACGATATTTAGGCATCCAGATCACTCAGCAAAGGTTAATGTTATCGCGCCTTTGCCACCAAGACTTGCCGTCCCGATGAGATTTATTCCACCATCAGAGCTTACTTCTACTTGTATAGTTATTTCCTTAAGTCGAAATTGCCCAATATGTTTCACATCTTCGAGAACACTTATCATAGAGTGAGAAACATTTGCCAAGTTATTTTTTAGTAAGTCAATGGGGATATGCTTTAGGCCGATTTTCGCGTCTGATCTGAGACTGCCAAAAATTCCCATTTTATCATTATCAGCATTATCATCTGGTAACACGATAATAAATGGAATTGTTTCCATATTCCCTTCTGGCATAGGGCCTTAACTTGTTCTCATCTATTTAAGATTTTCTGGCAATCTAAAATAGTGCAACGGTGGCGGCGCACCAGCGTAGAAAGCTGCGTGGTATTCATTTTAACATAAAGCTGGAAATCTTATTGAAGATCGGCTTTAGCGGCATCAAATGCATGGTGTCCAGTGGTCCCGAGTCGAGCGAGTGCTGCGCTGGTCGTGACATAATCACCACCATCAACCTGCTTCAGAACCTGGGAGCCCACCGGGCAATCTCAGATCATCTCCTATAATTTCCCCGTGCGCCCATCTCCGCTCATTTTTCCCCTGCCCATCCGCCATGGCCCCCCTCCAAAAACCCTATGCAGAAAACTATAAAGTGCAAGAGCGATTAGTAGTATTAAGGTGAATCAAGAATGAAAGAAGAAGTTTTCTTTGGCGAAGGCATGGCCAGGACCAAGACCGAATATCCCGACCTCTACAAAGCCATTGTGGGAATGAACGAGGCCATCTACACCGGCAAAGCCCTGGACTACAAGGCCCAGAAGCTGATTGCCATCGGCATCAATGCCGCCGCCTCCGACGACCGGGCCACCAAGAAGCAGATGATGAGCGGCATGAAGGAGCTGGGCATCACCAAGGACGAGATTGTGGATGTCCTGAGAGTGGTTCTGCTAACTTCTGGAATGCCCCCCTTCACCAAAGGCATGAAGATATTGTATGAAATACTGGGAAAATAGAAATTCGACCCAACGCTTCATTTTTTGTCTGCAGCAGACTTTGGGCCTCCACTGGGGAACAGTCTTTTGCCGGGCTGCGGGCATCCGGCCCGACCGGCCATTTGCAGTATCGTGCAATTGTAACACGGAAAAGCATTTATGCATCAAATCTGTATTATTAGATAATGAAAACCTACATCTCCCTTTCCGGATTCGATTCCTCCCAGATCGTATCCCTGATTGTGAAATACGGAATAGAGGGCAAAGATCGCATCATCCTCATTCGCCCCGAAGTGGAGTTGGACACGCGCGGCGAGCTGACGGTGCAGGCCATCCGGGACCTCTCCAGCCAAATAGACAGCACCATTGATCTGCAGATCCACCGCGTCAATCACCGGGATTTTGAGGGCATGGTGGTCTCTTTAATAGCTCTTCTGGAAAAGGCCGAGGGACAGGTCATCGCCAACCTCTCGGGTGGGCCGCGGGAGATATTCCTCGCCTTCACCATCGCCTGCATCTCTCAGTCAGGGAAGATCTTTAAGACCACCAACTACAGCGATATCGAAAGAAGCCTCCATGAGGTCACCCTGCCTAATATCACCGCCGTTCTGGAAGATCGGCAAAAGAGGATTTTAAAGGACGTTAGCGAGAGCCAGCCTACTAATATTACCGATATCGCAAAGCGTCTCTCTGTCTCCGAGAGCACGGTCTCCCGCCAGGTGGCCCGGCTGGCTGATCTTGGCGCTCTGAATGTACTTGCCCGGGGCAAGACCAAAGAGGTGCGTATAACCCTGACCGGGAAGATACTCCTTTAAATTTGGGCGAAAAAGCCATATCCCATGGACTGCAAAGATCGCCGACAATTCTCATGGAGGATCCAGGATGGTTATAGAAAGCGAATTTGCCGGTAAATGGAAAGTCATCGAGGCAGTGGATATGGTGGAAGATTATCTCTGCCAGTCACCAGATCCGCATCTTCTGATACAAGTGGGTGAAAAAAACGAGGTAACGGGAAGCTATCAGTTCGGCACTCAGGATGGCTACATCGATGGCCGATTCGAGAGGGATAATGCTAGTCTGAAGCTGATTTTCTCTTTTGAAGGCTGGGACGAGGCAGATCTGGTAAACGGCTCCGGCACTTTCTGCGTTGAATCTGGGGACACGTTTCTCTTGACGATGAACTACGAAAATGGCAATACCTTCAGCTTCAGATGCCAGGCAGCGCCGAGCGATCTTACTACTACTGCGAACGATGATGCATAGCAGTTTTCCGCTATTTGCATCCGGGTAGGGGCTCGAATACATGCAGGTCTTACACTCCCTTTGGGACACGGAAACTTTCTACATCTGGGCCGAATCCTCAGCTCTGCCCCTCTCCTCTGTCGGCAGATCAGGCAATCGTAAGAAACAGCATCTTCCGTCTCATTCTCATCCTTTTGCCCTGCCCGGCATAGAGCTCAAAGACCTGGAGCGGCGACGGCTGCCGGTTAGAAGAGCCGGCCCTCCTTCTTCCTTCCGGCGAATCCGGACCTCTTCCCTCCCCCTGGCTTTTGCGGGAGGACTACCTATCCGAAAAACCATCTCTTTTGGGCACCTACTCTGTCCCGGCCCTGGGCGTGGAGAGCAGCTCAGCCCTCGATCTTCTCCTGGAATTGCCCTTCCATCCACCTCAGGGCATAGCTTATGCCGACTCCATGCTCTTCTGGTCACAGCTGGCCCTCTTTTCTCAGGAGCTTGTATCCCGAGATCAGTTTGTGCTCACCGTCCAAAAAAGCAGAGCCTTCTGGAAGGCGGTGATCGACGAACCGGATCAAGGTGGCCTCAATATCTTCAGCCGATCCCTGCCGCCCAGTTGTC
>JALNZQ010000147.1 GCA_023229165.1 Methanothrix sp. | reverse complement strand
TGAGCTTGTGGGCATCCGCCGCCTGAGAGCTTTTACCATGCCCGATATGCACACCCTGGCCCGCGATATGAAATCCGCCATGGAGGAATTCAGAAAGCAGTACCTGGCCAGCATATCCGTCCTGAGCGAGGTGGGCATCGATCTGGCCGACTATGAGGTGGCCATACGCTTCACCAAAGACTTCTACAACGAGAACCGCGAGTTCATCGAGGGCCTGGTAGACATCGTCCATAAGCCCGTTCTTATCGAGATGTGGGATGAGAGGTTCTTTTACTTCGTGCTCAAGTTCGAGTTCAACTTCGTGGACACCCTGGACAAGGCCAGCGCTCTGGCCACAGTGCAGATCGATGTGGAGAATGCGGAGCGCTACGACATCACCTACATCGATGAGGCTGGAGAGAAACAGCAGCCCATTCTGCTGCACTGCTCCCCATCCGGAGCCATCGAGCGGGTTATGTATGCTATTTTAGAGAAAGCCGCCCGCCTCTCTGAGGAAGGTAAGCTTCCCATGCTGCAGACCTGGCTCTCGCCCACGCAGATCAGGGTTATTCCCGTGGCTGAGAGGCACCAGGCCCGCGCGCTGGAGATCGCCAGTGAGCTAGGTTTCCGGACGGACATCGACGACCGCGACGAGACCGTAGGCAAGAAGATTCGCGATGCCGGCAGGGAGTGGATACCCTACGTCGTGGTGATCGGGGATGAGGAGCTGCAGTCCGGCAAGCTCTCCGTTACCATTCGCGCCGAATCTACGCCCAAGTCTCCAGCCAAGTCCAAGATGACTGTGGAATACCTGCGCCGAAGAGTTGCTGCCGAGATCGCAGGCAAGCCCTGGCGCAGACTGCCGCTGCCCATGAAGCTAACCGAGCGGCCCAAGTTCATTTAAATCAAGTTAAAAGGCCACAGGACACGGGCATAAGAGTGTTGTGCCTGCCTTTGTGTCGTGTGGCTCCAAAAATATTTTTTCATCCGATTATCTATTATTACAATTACGGCTCGGCCATAGGGTGCCGGTCTACTCCAGCCCCGCCCGGAACGTAGAGGATTTGTCCTAAATCGCTGTAGTAGTTGCCCACCTGGTCGTTGTCCCAGCGGTTGCTCTGCCCCATGTCGTAAGCATTGTAAACGTTATCGATGAGATGATTGGAAAAGAGCAGATTCCAGCCGGATGAGAAGGATAGATAGATGCCGTATCCGTTCTCCTTTGCCGTATTATTTTGCAGAGTGTTATTGCTGCTGTGGCCCGCCAGCTGCAATCCCTTCTCATTGAATGAGACGTTGTTGCCCTGCAAAACGTTGTCATTGCTGTTGTAGGAGAGATAAATTCCCCGAGAATTGTCCGAGGCCGAGTTTTCCCGGATGAGGTTTTCCCGAGAGCTGTCCAGATAGATTCCCGCATCTCTATTTCGCAAAGCATTATTCTTTTCTATCAGGTTTTGGTTGCTTGAGTCTGATAGTGAGATGCCGTACCAATCGTTGTAGCTGATGCGATTTCCCCGCAGCGTGTTGTTGCTTGCCGATCGCAGCGATAGAGAAGTGTCGCCGTTGTTCATCAGATCGTTATCCTTAACGACATTATCACGGGAATAGGCGAGAAATATGCCGCAGTCGCTCTCTTCATTGATGTTGTTGTCGCGGACGTTATTGTTTGCGATTGTATTTCGCTCGGATGCATAGAGGGTGATGCCGTTTGTGTTGTTGTTTATATTATTGTTGGAAATGTTGTTGGAGCGGGAATGATCCAGACGAATGCCGTCCAGGCAACCACTAATCGTATTAGTTTTTATGGTATTATTATCGGAAAGGACCTGGATGCCTGTGCGGCGCGTGGTTCTAATGTCAAATCCCGATACATTAACCCCGTCGGCGCGAAGGATTATTGCACTACTCATTGCGCCGCCGTCCAGAAGCGGACGGCCGATGCCCACCAGGATGACAGGTTTGCTTATGTTCAGGCTTTCTCTATAAACCCCGCTCGGAACAGATATGGTATCCCCGGAACTTGCCCCATTAACGGCTGCCTGGATGCTCTCTCCGGAGCGAACGTTAATCGTAGCGGCGTTGACCAGTGGTGACAGAAAGATGATAACGACAGCCAGCACTGCTGGATACTTTGCTCTATGCTTCATTGCCAATCCCCGATACTACTATCCGGCTTCTAATCTTAAAACTTACCCAAGTGGAAGGCTTTATGACGCAGGCACGCGGTCTCACATGCCAATGAAAGAGCAGCCCCGTTTTTTGCCCATGTCCCTGTCGGAAGCAAGAACGCAAGGGATAGAGCAGTTTGATGTCATTCTCATAAGCGGAGACGCTTACGTTGATCATCCTTCTTTTGCTGCCGCTCTCATCGGCCGGGTGCTCTGGGATGCCGGCTACAGCGTGGGCATCATCGCCCAGCCTGACTGGAGAAAGGATGAGGACTATTGCAGGCTGGGCCGTCCGCGCCTCTTCTTCGGCATATCATCTGGAAACGTTGACTCCATGGTGAACAATCTGACGCCCAACTTGAAACGCAGAAGCTCTGATGTCTATTCGCCCGGCGGTGCTCTTCTCCGGCCGGACAGGGCTGCAATCGTCTACACCAACAAGGTTCATGCCCTCTTTCCCGGCGTGCCTATTATCTTAGGCGGAATCGAGGCCAGCTTGCGTCGCTTTGCCCACTATGATTACTGGTCGGACTCAGTGCGGCGTTCCATATTGGCCGACGCGCCCGCTGATTTGATCATCTACGGCATGGGGGAGAATCCTTTGCGAGAGGTGGCCCTGAGGCTGGAGAAAGGCGAGAGAATTGAGGAGATCCGGGATCTTGCCGGAACCACGGTCACGGAGGAGATCAGCTGCTGGAAAAGCGAGCCGCGCGAAGACTGCCTGGTCATCCCCAGCTTCACAGAGGTTTCCACGGACCGGAGAAAATACGCCCAGGCCTTCGCCCAGCATTACCGCGAACAAGACCCGTTTCACGGTCGGGTGGTTGTCCAGCCCCACCCAAAGACGGTCATCATCCAGAACCCTCCAGCCCGGCCCCTCCGAACTGAGGAATTGGACCGCATTTATGAGCTGCCCTTTGTCCGCGAGGCTCATCCTTCTTACCGCGAGAGCATCCCGGCCCTGGAGCCCGTCCGCTTCTCCATCACCAGTCACCGGGGCTGCTTCGGATCCTGCTCTTTTTGCGCCCTGACCCACCACCAGGGCAGGATTGTGCAGAGCAGGAGCGAAGAATCCATCCTGCGTGAAGCGACCAGGCTGACGAAGATGAAGGGCTTTGCAGGCATAATTTCCGATGTGGGCGGACCAACTGCCAACATGTACGGCCTTTCCTGTCCGCGCTGGAAAAAGGGCGCATGCCCGGACAAGCTCTGCTCGGCAGAGTGTCCCACATTGGACAAGGACCATTCCAGGCAGGTAGGTCTCTTGCGCCGGCTCCGGAAAATTCCCGGCGTGAAGAGAGTTTTCATCGGCTCGGGGATCAGGCACGACCTGATAATGGCCGATCACTCTCCCTATCTGGAAGAGCTTTGCAAGCATCACGTCTCCGGCCACCTCAAGCTCGCTCCCGAGCACATCTCCCGGTCGGTGACGGAGTGCATGCATAAGCCACCTCGAGATGTGCTGGATGCCTTCCGGGAGCGCTTCTCCGCTGCCTCCAGAGCGGTGGGAAAGGAGCAGTACCTTCTGCCCTATCTCATGTCCGGCCATCCCGGATGCACTATGTCGGATATGGTCGAGCTGGCCGAGTACCTGCGTGACAATCGTATGTACACGGAGCAGGTGCAGGACTTCACTCCCACGCCCATGACCGTATCCACGGCCATGTACCACACCGGTCTCGATCCCTTCACCCTCATGCCCGTGCATGTGCCCAGGGGCAGAGAGAAGCGGATTCAGCGGGCCATGCTGCAATACCGAAATCCCGATAACTACGATCTGGTCAGGGAGGGTTTGAGGATGGCCGGAAGAGAGGACCTCATCGGCGAGGGGAGGAGGTGCCTGATACCGACGCGACCGACGGGAGCACGTGGGTGGGGGGTAGAGAAGAGAAGGAATGAGAGGAAAAAGATGAAGTAGCAAACATAAGCTGCAAGAGAATGGAATGGAAGATTTTGCGGATAGATACGGCAGCCGTTTTGTGAAATTGGTGGACAGCCGCTCTACCGGCAAGGAGTTTGAATTCGATCAGGTACTGCTCATGCCGACCGCGGCAGGCTATCGTGCCCTGGTGGAGCAGGCCCAGGTCGAGATCAAGCCCAGGATATTGAAATATCTATCCCGGAGATGGTCGCAGGGTGCCATCGAGAACCTCTCTTTTTTTGCCATGGCGGTAGCCGTTTATGCCCGAAGCATCTCTGATCCGCCACTTACAATCGATGTAGGAAAGGTGCTGCTCAGAACCGTGACCTTCTGCAATCGCAGATGTTTCAGCCGAAAAGGCTCAGGGGTAGGATGCAAGCTGGCAATGAACAGTGCACAGCATCATCTGCCCAAATGCATTAAAATTCCCAGGGATATCGTGGTTATCCTGGGCTGCTTGAAGAGGTTTATCGCTACCGGCAAAACCACAAGCGGCCAGGATGCCGCAAGCGTGCAGGAGGCCATGAGCGTCAAGGTTGATCCGGGAGCGGACTTCGTCCCGGCGACTTCATGCTGAGCTTCTTTGCCGCGTGCTGAAATGCCAATAAAATTGATTAGAGGGCAGGGAATGAGTATCTGATGGAGCTGATGGACAGAGCATGGAAAACGCACCTAACGGAACTGCCCATCTACCTCTCATCACCTAAATCGTACATGATTTTCTTCATCGATTCCCGCAATGGAGGCAGATCATCCTGCAATGTCTGCCATACTACTTCTATGTCAACCCCAAAGTAGACGTGGATCAACTTATCACGCATGCGGGCAAGTCCGCTCCAGGGAACGTCCGGATATCTGTCTCTTATTGAAGGAGGTATATTTTTAGCTGCTTCTCCAATGACTTCTATCACTCGAATTGCGGCTAATACTTTCTCTTCTTTGCTCTGAAATGCACCGTAATCGAGATCTTCGACGATATGCATCCCCTTCTCAGCATACTGGGCCATGTCATCTAAAAAATCACGGGAGTCTCTCGATCCCGCTTTCATATAGGAATCACTTCTGCCATGATTCGTCGGCCAATGTGGGTCTTAAGGGCCTTTTTCATGACCAGATCGACCTTGATACCCAGCTTTTCGCTCAGTTCATCTTCCATGCGAATGAACTGCAGGAGAGACGGAGCCTGATGAAACTCCACAAGCAGATCCAGGTCGCTCGATTCCTTCGCCTCTTTGCGAACATACGAACCAAAGATGCCCAAGGACTTCACCTTATAGCGTTCTGTGATCTCGGGCATGCTCTGTTTGAGAACCTCCTCAATCTCTTCCAGCGATGAAACCTGGTGGTTGGCTTTGGGCTGACTTGCCATAATAATCACCGAATAGTCTTGTGGATGGAACCTCAGTCAATCCATATTGAAGCGCATGATTATCTAGTTAATGGGAAGGTCGGGTTAAGAATCTCTTCTGCGTTCCCCGATGTGCAGAGCGTGCGCATATATCCGAACGACTCGAAGAGCCCCATCTCCAAGCTCTCTTCCTCCGACTCGACTGGCTGGTGGCGGAGTGCGGAAATATTGGGCGGAATGATTCCCCAAATGGAAGCATGCGTGCGCGTGGTGCGGGACGGTGTAGAGAATGCCCACAACATCTACGGCAGAAAGTATCGCGCCATACTGCTAGAGCTGCTCACCCACGTGCGAGTGCACTATGATCAGGAGGAACTGAAGAGCAGAGCGGGGCAATTCCTGGCCCATTCGATAATTTCAATCCAAATTTTTCAGCTTGACTCAAAGCCTTTGGCAGATTTTGCCAATAGATCACTTGCTAATATCGATATCATTTCATCGATAATGCTATCCTGCTTAGGCTTTAATTCTGGCTTTTTGCCCTCAAAAGCAGACTTCAACATCATTCCTCTTTCAGAAATCCTAGATTGCTGGACTTTTATCGTCGTTCCATCAAGGTCTTGCATTGCGGAAAGTATCATCTCGACATCGCTCTTCGTTTCTTCGGAACCGCTATCTTTTGCTTTTCTTAGATTTTCCATAACATCATCGAAACAGCGAACACCTTTTCTGGAAAGGATAAAGTACGTAGATGATGCCAAAAGATAGTTCTCAGAAGCTTCTCTTGGATTCTGGAGCTTTTCTTGAGCCGCACCAAGTGCAACAAAAGATCGGGCACCAAGATCCGGCAGGAGATCTTTCTTCTCAAGGCAATTGCATAAGCAGTCTATTCCTTCTTTTTCTCGTCCCGATTCGATATACAGCCTTGCCATATCGGCTTTGATCCTGACCAAGAGATGCTCAAAGGCCTTGGAGCGTCTCATGACTAAAACATGAACGATCGCCAATGCTTCTTTATAGAATTGCTTCGCTTTTTCAGGTTGGTCTATATCTCTATATAGGTTTCCGCAATCATTCAAAGCTTCAGACAAGTCAGGATTGAATGCGTCAGGGTTTCGAGTGGCCAGCACCTTGTAGAGGTGCAGGCTTTTTCTTAAGTAGCATTCGGCCCGTTCAAAATCACTCAGATCGGAGCACAAAATTCCGAGGTTATTGAGGGTTCCGGCCAGGTCAGAATCGAATGCCTCAGGGTTTTGCTTGGCCAGCTCCTCGCAAAGCGTCAGTGCCCGTTTGTAGTGCTCTTCGGCCCTTTTAAAGTCTTTCAGATCTGAGTACAAAATTCCGAGGTTATTGAGGGTTCCGGCCAGGTCAGAATCGAATGCCTCAGGGTTTTGCTTGGCCAGCTCCTCGTGGAGCTGCAGTGCCCTTTTATAGTTCT
>JALNZQ010000146.1 GCA_023229165.1 Methanothrix sp. | reverse complement strand
ATCAAATGCATAACGGATCACTTGTTTCGGGCAGACATTAATACAGCAGCCACAGAGAATGCACTCAGTATTTTCCATACTCTCCTGCTGGACCATAATGTTCACATAAAGTCCCATTGGGCAGTTTTCTGAGCATTTCTTACAGTCCGTACACCGGCTCTTATCGGCTGAAAGGTGAAGCGCCGGCCAGTGGACGAGTTTTCGGATCTTTCTTCCCACGATCATAATCACCGCAATGGGGCAGAAATAATGACAAAAGCCGCGTTTTCCGGCTAGCATGGCAAATAGGGTGAAAAAAGCTATCTGGACAAACAATATGGAGAATGCTCCCTGTTTGGCGATGGAGATACCATGGTCGGTGTTATAAAACAGATCAATAGCTGTAAATCCTCCTGCAGAGCGAATTGCAGAGATAAGGGGAACAAAAATGATTGCCAGGAACATGAGATACTTAAACCAGTTCTTTCTCCCTACCTTAACCTGTTTATTATTTATCTGGAAGTAAATTTCTTGTAGGCCGCCCCCTGGGCAAAGCCACCCGCACCAGAGCCTCCCCAAAAATAGTGAACTCATGAAGAGGAGGATGAAGACTATCAGGCCACCGGTAACAATCCCTTCTGATGCACCTTTGATTATTATGGGACAGGATATATAAGCAAAGGTAACCGGCAATAGTACGAATGAAAAAATAATCAACGCTTTTCTAACCCTCTGGTTGCATGTACTAGGCATCACTCTTTGCCGCCTCTAAATTCGTCCAATATAATTGATGTTGTTTCCCTATAACCACCGCCTCATAATGCAACGGTGAAACCTGGACGATCATCCTTCCTGATTACTCTTCTATCGATGCATTACCAGCAATCTCTATCTGGGGAAAGATATAGCTCACCCAACAGAGGGCCACCAGAGATGTCCCATACTTTTTCTGCACCTTAAGATAGTCGATGGCGTAGGTTGGGTCAGAGAATTGATACTCACTGGCATTGTACCTTCTATTCACTTCTCCCATCAGTGAAGTGTGCAAAGCCTCTTTTGCATCCACCCTGGCCTGTTCTTCAGGCACTATCTTATTTTCATATTTCATCTTATACTCAGCAGCAAACCCGCCGACCAGCTCTCCCTCTGGGGTACTCACCCATATCCTGCCTACCCCGGTACACAGAGTATCGCCCTTCTCGCCATTTAGATCAGACATGATGGTTTCAATGGCGGCACCGTGGTGGAAGTACTCCCTGGCCTCACTCAAGGTAATCTCTCTCGATTCGGGGGGAAGCACCGAGGTGTACTTCAGCACATTGAAGTTCTCAATACTTGCATTCATCAGGGCCAAGTCGTAAGACCCCGTTTCCCATGGATCGTCACCTGGGCCTAAGTCGGTGTCGTTATGGCCCATGGTGACGAAGTACTCACAAGGTATCCTGTTGCCGAAGACGAGGCCGTACATCACGCCCATATCATCATTTGCCTGGGCTCCTTTAGCGAGGGCCGGGTCAGCAAAGGATGCTGCAAGCAGGACTGCCAAAAATATCATTGATAGATATGTTGTTATTCTCATTAAATATCCCTCTTTTTTTCTACAAAGTTACGCCCTATTAAATTAGCATTTCGGTCGCGTGCCTTATTTGCAGTAAAATCGCGGTGGCCCTGTTTCCCGATTCTACTCATTTCCATCATGATGCAAACCGACACACTCAGGAGCGATTGATCATTAGAATACGCCCCAGCTGCGCGACTCCTTCGTTAATGATTGAGCACTTCGCCGGGCGGGCCGGGCATCGCGTCTCTTTCTTTGTCAAAACGATTCTTTTTAGCTCGGATTATCTGGTTTTCTGAGACTAGGACTTAGGAGACGGTTGGATTTGTTCCTGTGGCCTGATCTGCAGGGAGACCGCGCGCCAAAAAACGCGCGGGAGAGCTCTAATCTCCTCATAAAATTTTACAAAATAATAGTATCTGCCAAATGCCAGTTAACAGCCCGCTCCAACTCTCTACGCATGCCTTTTCACAAACAGGTCTCCGAAGATCTCCTCTTGCTCCAGCCACACCTGCTTTCTCTGGGCCATGAAGAGCAGTGAGACGTAATTGGTAACACCATCCTCAGTCTTGCTGTTTTTGCTGTTAATATCCTGGAAGCTGATGGTTGGCGTCTCCATGAACATGTCGTCCAGGATGGGCCCCAGCATCTTGATTCTATCCTCGATTCCCTCGTCGTGGGACACATCCAGGGCCTTTTCCTCGGTGCTGGGCCACCTCTCCCGCATAGCCTTCCTTCTGCCCACAAGCTCCGCCTTCTTCAGCTCAGATATCAGCTCGTCCAGTGTTACAGGCCGCTTGGTGTGACGTCTAACCGGCGGGCGGGGTAGATTCTCTTCAATCTCCTCTTCAGGATCTGCTTCGATCTCCTCCATCTCCGGCTCGGGCTCCTCCTCCTTTTGCCCTTCCATGGAGTCGGACTTCATGCGCAGGAGGATGCTGGCGTAAAGCAGAGTCCTGGCGGGAATGCGCAGGTCCCTCTTCTCCAGAGAATCGATGTATTGCAGGAACTTCTCAGTGGCCTTGGCGATGTCGATATCCCAGGGATCGATCTCTCCTCTCTTGGCCAGCTCTACCAAAACCTCAGCCGGCTCTCCGAACTCGAACTTCGGATCGGATAGGGAATCGGAGACATGGCTGGTGCTGGAGTCGGAGATGGAGTTGGAACTGGATTGGGGGGTTTCCTGCAAATCCGGGATAGATGGATCGTCGCTCATTTTCGCCTCAGCTTGTGCAGATGCCGGTCACGGTGGTAATGTTGTTCTCCTGCATGGTCACTCCCAGAGTGTACTTGGACTGCAGTATCATGGGCTTACGTAAGGATACTACTATGAACTGGGCCCTGGAAGAGATCTTCTTGATCAGCTTGGCCACTCTTTCCACATTGGCCCCATCCAGGAACATGTCGATCTCATCCATGGCATAGAAGGGGGCAGGCCGGTACATCTGAATGGAGAAAATAAATGAGAGGGCAGTCAGGCTCTTCTCCCCGCCGGACATGGCTTCCAGGCGGTGCAAGGACTTGCCGGCAGGCCGGGCCTTGATGGTCATGCCTGCTGCCAGAGGATCTTCCGGATTTTCCAGGACCAGGTCTCCCTCGCCTCTGGAAAGCTCCTGGAAGATCAGCTTGAAGTTCTTGTTGATCTCATTGAAGCTGGCCAGGAATGCCTCCCTCTTCATCAGATCGTACTTTTCCAGCTTGTCTATGATCGCCTCGCGTTCCTCTGAGAGGGTGGTCCTCCTCTCTGCCAGGAAGTCGTAGCGCGTCTTGACATGATCATATTCCTGGATGGCCAGCATGTTCACCGGCTCCAGATCCCTCATGGCCTGCTCCAGAGCTTTGATCTTCTCGGCCACGGTCTCGCTGTTGGGAGGCTCTTGAGAGGAGTCTACTCCGCGGCCCTCAATTTGCGAACGCAGATCATTGACTTTGGACAAGATTGATTCTCTGGCAGAGATCGTGGCATTATTGCGGGCCTCGATTCTGTCCCTCTCTCTCTCCGCCTGGTCTATCTCTCTTTGCAGGGCAAGCGTCTTTTCCAGAAGCTCTCCACGCTCTCCCTTCAAGCCGTGCAGCTCCCCCTCGATCTCCGCCTCGCGTGCCTGGGAAAGTGCGAGTAGCTCATTCAGGCCCACGATCTGTGCGGCTGCAGCATCCTTTTTAGCCAGTGCATCAGTCTTTTGGCCGTCGAGTGATTCTCTTCTTGCCGCAAGCTCGGCCAGCTTCTCTCTGCCGCTCTCCTCTCTGATCTTGTCCTTGAGAATCTCGGCATCGATGCCATTAAGCCTATCTTGCAGACGCTTGATCTCCAAACTGGCTGCATCCGCCTTTTTGTTCAGTCCGGGAATTTCCGAGCCCTTCAGCTCGCCATCCAATTTGTCCATCTTCTGCTGCACATCGGCCAATTTTTCTTCCGAGACCCTGATCTCGCCCTCCAGAAGGCCAAGCTGCTCCTTGAAGCTCAGAGACTCGCCCTCCATTGCCAGCAGACGCTCTCGCTTCTCCGAAATGGACTTATCCAGTCGCGGCCTGGACGAAACGATTTCGTCTATCTGGAAGGTCCTCTTGGATATGGCCCGATTCAGCTCCTCCACCTCGCGGGAGAGGCGGGAGATCTGCTCTTCGATTCTATCCAGCTTATCCAGTTTTGCGGTGCGCTCGCTTTCGGCATTGGCGATCTTCTCAGACAGCTCCAAAAGCTTTGTCTTCTCTTCAGCTGCAAACTTCATCCTGGAGCGGTAGTGGCCGCCGGTCATGGCTCCTGACTTCTCCACCAGGTCCCCTTCCAATGTGACCATACGATACCGACCCATGAGCGGACGGGCAAAAACGAGGCTCTCTACTACCAGAGTATCCCGGAAGACGTACCAGAACGCAGCCTGGTATTTGGCATCATAGTCCACAAGATTGAGGGCATAATCCACCACACCCGCATGATTAGGCCGGGTGGATAGGCTGCCTTTGTCCAACTTGTTCAAAGGCAAAAAGGTGGCCCGCCCGATCTGCGACCTCTTCAGATACTCAATGGCGGCTGAGGCATCCAGATCATTGTCGGCCACAATGCTCTGCAGGCGCGCTCCTGCCGCCACCTCTAAGGCAGAAGAGTAGCGTGATGCCACGTTACCAAGCTCCGCAATGGTTCCGTAAAGGCCCTGTAGCATCTGCCTCTTGATTGCCGAGCGAATCGCCTCCACCGCCCGGCTGTATCCGGCCTTGTCCTCGGCAGCTCTCATGCGCCCGTCGCTCTTGGCAAACTCTCCCTGGAGCCTTTGCATCTCTCTTTCTGCCTCGGAGATCTCCCGGCGCAGTCGCAGGCGCCCGCTTTCCAGGTCATCCCGGTCCCGCTCCATGCCCATGGCCTGACTGTTCAATGCAGCCAGCTCTGTCTTCAGATTCTCCGTCTCATGATCGATACCCGCCAGGGTGTCAAGCGCCTCTTTGATGCCGGAGGAAAGCTCCTCTCTTTCCAGACCGCCGCGTCTCGTGGCATCCAGCAGTCGGTCCCTCTCCCGCACCAGGTCGCCAAGCTTTGATTTGGCCTCCTCTCGAATCTGCCGGACGCAGGCCAATTCATCCCGCAGCAGGGAGAACTTTGCGTCAGCCTGGGACAGGCAGGACCTGGCCTCTCTTTGAAGCTCTATCTGATCATCCAGTTCCCCTCGCAAGCTGGCGCCGCGTAGACCGGCGTCCCTTATCTTTTCAGCTAATGATTCCGTTTCCGCACTGATGCTGCCCATCTGAATGAAGCAGGTCTTCTGCTGCCCATTCATCTCAGAGATGGCCTTTTCCGTCATCTCGATGCGAGCGGCCTCACGTGAGATCTCTCCTTTCAGCTCCTCGATCCTGCGTTTAACAGAGATCTGCTCATCCTCTCCTTTGTGGGTGATCTCCGAGCTTATGGATCGCAGCTTCTCATCCAGTGCAGAAAGTTCTGTTTTCTTGCTTTCCGACCGTTCCAGAAGCGTCTGATTCTTGACATCAAGAGAATTGATCTCTTCATCCAGTCCGGCCAGCTCAGATGATGCTTCTTTTAGCCTGGCCAATAGCAGAAAAGCCTCCTGTCTCGAAAGCTCCTCCCGGTGCGCCTGGTAGGAATGGGCTCGGTCCCGTTCCGCCTTAAGCCGGGCGAGCTGGGTGGCGACCTCCTCTAAAATCACATCTACGCGACCGATGCGCTCTCGCACCACATCCAGCTCTTCCATGGCCTTCTTCTTCTTCTCATCGAACTCAGCGACACCTGCAATCTCATCTATGATCTTTCTGCGTTCTACTGGTGTCATCTCGATGATGCGCGTCACATCACCTTGCATGACAATGTTGTAGCTCTCCGGTGTTATGCCTGCCTTGGCCAGCAGATCAAGTAATTCAGCCTGACCGCAGGTCTTTCCATTAAAATAATAAGAAGACGCATATTTGTCGCCTTTGACCTTTATCTTCCTGGACACCTCAATCAGATCTTGATCCAGTGGAAAGAGACGACTGGTATTGTCCAGCTTGACGGTAACCTGAGCAAAGTCCGGATTCTTGCCGTTATCGCCCCGGTAGATGAGGTCGGGCAGTCTCTCCGCGCGCATGGCTCGCGAGCTGGACAGGCAAAGGGCGAAGAGCAGAGCATCAACGATATTGGACTTGCCGCTGCCGTTGGGCCCGGTAACGGTCACAAAATCGTTCTTCAGAGGAACCCGGACGCTCTTGCCGAATGACTTGAAATTCTTGAGTTCGACCTCTTTAATGTACAAAGGTTACCTCCGCTCGCATCACTTTCTTCGCAATCTCTTTTCTTAAGGGTGTTGAAAGTTTCGCTCCATTGATCTCGATATCCGGCTTCCTGCTTTGCTACTTCTCCCTCTGCTATTAATAAGGCATTCAACCAATACTTTAACTTACGTATGTATTCGAGGATGTATATATTGCTTTCCCATTGGTGACATGTTCTTGGACATCGCTACATCATCTAGTTTAGCTAAAATCTCTCTATAGATTATTATTCTTATCGCTGCAATCGAGCGGAAAATATAGCTAAAAAATGCGGCGGTGCACTCGCGCAGCAAGCGGCAGGGTACTACGTTTAAACTGTGCAAGCAGGTGAACTTGATGTATTTATAGCTCATAGCTTTCCGGTTTTCTCCTGTAACAGCGCCTGAGCATCCGCATGCATGCCGGCGAGCTTCTTGGTGATCGGGTGCTTTGGGCCGTACTCCTGCTCTGCCAGCCCCTTGATCCGCCAGATCTCTGAGAGAAGCTTGCCGATCTCTTTAGTTACGTACTTGCGATTTTGCTCAGACATGAGTCTTGCATCTCCTGCAGGTCTTTCAACGTCATTCCCTAAAATCGCCCTCCCATTTTACCTTTTTCGTTCTGG
>JALNZQ010000145.1 GCA_023229165.1 Methanothrix sp. | reverse complement strand
TCTCCTCCTCATGGCTGGCGTTCTATGAATGAATGAGGACGGGTCAGGCTATAAGTCTTTCTTTGGGGAAGCGGAGCATGAATGAGGTCAGATGCGTTAGATCCTCATGAAAGAGGGATAAGAAGGAGGGAGGCAAAAGTCAATTGGATGTAGGAGGGAAAGATGGCCATCGACTTTCGCCAATACACTATACGTCAATTGCCGAGATAAAAGGCTTTCGCTTCAAGTTAGAAAAGACAGTTCTCCACCAAAAAGAAATCATCAAGAGAATGAGATATCAAGTCCCAGGCGGGCCAGCGCCGATCCACAGCGCCCTTTTAGAAGGAGCCAATCACCGCATAGTGTTGGCCTGACCCTGCCCGAAGCTCGACTTTAATAAGCCGGGCTCGAAGGCAGCATAAGCGCTGGAATTTCACACAGCGTCCGAATTACCGGAACCCTTTTCATAGGGCCTCGTGCCCGCCCTCTCGCCTTTGGCTTCTACTTGTGCCGCTTCATGCCCCGACCGTGTATTAGCGTGAGCTCCAGCGGATTACTGCGCCTGTTACAGCGCGCAACTTTTTCAGCCCGCCGAAATTTTAGCCTCACAGGCCCGTAGCCAAATGCAGTGCCACGAAGGCATGCATCTAAGTCGCCTACCTAGGGGTGTTTTCGGTTTGAATGAAGATCCGATCCCCGGAAGATTGTAACGAAGCGCAGTCATTGCACCTACACCTTCCGCCCTTTCCTCACTCTCTTCCTCACAATCCTGTAAATGGACTGCACAGTATTCCCGATAAAGAACCGCGGCGGCGTCCGTTTGCCCACCACCCGAGTCTCGCCGGCCCGGATGGCCGCCACTGCCTCCTCTGCATCATCCGCCTCGATCTCCGTCACTCCCAGCCCCACCGTAGCTGCAAAGTGCGAGTCGCTTCCCGCTACCATGGGCAGCCCGCGCTTCTTTGCACCCATTTTGGCCCGGGCGTTGGCTAAGCCGAAGAGGTGCTTGGAGTTGTAGACCTCCACTGCATCGCAGTCCGGTATGCGCCCGATGGCATGCCGAAAAGGATGGTAAGGATGGGGAACGATTGCAATGCCCCCCTGCTCGCGGGCCATATCAGCCGTCTCCTCCGGGCTTAGCCCGCGGGGCGGAAGCTCCTGCACTCCCAGGACCAGCAGGTGGCCTTCAGCTGTGGTGACCTCAGCTCCTGGGATTAGGATCAGGTCCAACTTCTCATCGCGGATGATCTTCATGGCTTTTAGTGAGCCCTGCAAAGTGTCGTGATCGGTAATGGACAGACCGGCTAATTCACGCCTTTTTGCGGCGCGCAGGATGGTCCCCACCTCATCGCGGCCATCGGAGCAGTTGGAATGCACATGCAGATCGAATCTCATCTTCGAACGGGCACCTTCTCTCAAATACTAATACATTCCGAGCTATTGCCGGCTAAATCTCCGGCACAGTCAGGCATCCCTTCAGGGCCGAGGCCGCCGCTGTGGCAGGGCTCGCCAGATAAACCAGCCCACCTTTGCCCATCCGCCCTGGAAAATTACGGTTGGACGTGGAGACGCAGACCTCTCCCTCCGCCAGGACGCCCATGTGCGCACCCAGGCAGGGCCCGCATCCCGGCGGACAGACCATCGCCCCGGCCTCGACCAGAGTCGAGATGATGCCGCTTTGCAGCGCCTCCTGCAGAACTACTCGCGAGGCGGGGATGACCAGGGTTCTCGCTATGACCCGCTTTCCCTTCAAAATGCGGGCCGCCGCAGCCAGGTCCTCCAGCCTTCCGTTGGTGCAGGTGCCTATGAAGACCTGATCGACCTCCAGGCCATCCAGCTCCGAGACGGGCCGAACATTGTCCACCCGGTAGGGCACCGCCACCTGCGGCTCTAAATCGGTTATGTCATATTCGTATTCATAATCGTATGAACCGGGATCGGAGTGCACGGGCTTGTAAGCCTGCCTCGCCCGGCCCTCTAGCCATGCATTCGTTTTTTTGTCGGGCGGAACTATAGCCGCCTTGGCTCCCATCTCCACGCCCAAATTGCACAGCGTCATCCTGCCGGAAATGCTCAGAGCCTCGATGACAGGACCAATGTACTCGACTGTCTTGTAGGTCGCCCCGTCTGCGCCCTGCTTGCCTATTACCATGAGCGCAATGTCCTTGGCTGAGACATTCGGCCTAAGAGCGCCGGACACCCGCACGGCTATGGTCTTCGGCACCTTGAACCACAAAAGCCCACAGGAATAGAGCTCTGCCATGTCCGTAGCTCCCACGCCCGTGCCAAACGCCCCCAAGGCTCCATATGTGCAGGAATGCGAATCGGCCCCTACCAGCAACAGTCCTGGCAAGGCGAAACCCTGCTCCGGAAAGACCTGATGGCAGACTCCGCTGCCGCAGTCAAAGAAGTTGGTGATATTCTGCTCTTTAGCCCAGGCCCGCACATCCTTTTGCAGCTCTGCTGCAGTCTCATTGTTGGCAGGAACGATATGGTCGAAGGGTATGACAATCCTTTCCGGATCCCATACCTTCTCCGAGCCCATCTCCTGGAAGGCCTTTATGGCCAGGACACTTGTCCCGTCATGAGACATGACGTAGTCCACGCCGGCCTCAACAATTTCCCCCGGCTCCACCATTTTAGTGGAACCGGAGGCCCGCGAAAAAATTTTTTGGCTTATCGTTCCAGTCGCCATTCTCGCCCGCCTCAGGGCTTAAACGGCGATCCTATCACTTAAGCTCAACGCCTGCATTTTATGTCCTCTTGGGAAGGCATCATGTACGCGATATCCTCCGCAGGATGGCGGTAGAGCCTTGAACCCAAGCGCTTTTGATCCAGGATATGCCCGATAAGGCCGATGCTTCTGCCCAGGGCAAACAGCCCATTGAGATAACCCAGACGCACCACCTCATCGATCTCCGCCTTGCTGAAAGCTCCGCAGGAGGTCATCAGGTCCAGGAAGAGAATGCCGATACATCCATCCACGTTCAATATCAGGTTCCCTTTTTTAGCCGTGGTAAGCTCCTCCACCTTCAAGGCGTAATTGAGCAGTTCCGTGCTCGGGAAGTTCGCCCGGGCGAAGCTTATGAGCAGCTGCACGCGCTTGTCCGGATTCTTGACGCTCTTGATCTTGTGGCCGATGCCCGGGATGTTGACGCCCTTCCTCTTCATGTCGCTGACAAACTGCTCGGGCGTCATAGCCATATCTCTGGCGTGCTTGAATTCGCGAGCAGCATCGTCGATTGCTCCACCAAAGCGCGGGCCGATGGTCAAGAGACCACTGCATAGTGATGAGATGAGGTCTTTTCCGGCGCATGAAGCCACAATGGCATTGTGGGCCCCTGATACGGCCGGTCCGTGGTCGGCCACGATCTGCAAGACCAGCTCAATGAACCTGGCGGCATAGTCGGGCAGCTCCTTCTTGAACCAGAGCAGGCCGATGACCCCTCCGATGCCCATCTGATCCTCCATGACGGCGGAGAGCTTCTTGCCGGCGTAGAGCACCTCTTCACCGCGGTCATCGGATATGGTACAGATGAATGTAGTCGGCTTTCTGATATCGCCGGAAGCCAACGCTTTGCTGTAGTCTGCAGGAATTTTAGGTGCCTCTGGCTCAATGAGTGGCAATACCTTGCCCTGAGAGAGCAGCATCTCGTATACCTGTCGCACCGTATCGCCATAGCCGTCGAATGATGTGGGAACATAGGCACCCGCCTCGCGAAAGGCATCATTCTTGGCCTGAGCGGTCTCCTTGTGAGTATCGGCCTTAGCTCCGGCATGGCCGAATTGAACGCTGGCAGGAAGCACCGGCGAGCAGGTTCCCGTCACCCAGGCCACCAGCGGCTTTTTGACCTTGCCCTCTTTTAGAGCGGAAATGATCCTATACTCGTCCTCACCGCCAAGTTCTCCAAGGCAGGCAATCATCTTGATGGCGGGATTTTCCTCATAGCGCAGAATGTGGTCGAGCATGGTCGAGCCGGGATAGCGATCTCCGCCAATGGCCACGCCCTCGTAAATGCCGTCTGAGTTTCTGGATATGATGTTGAAGGCTTCGTTGAGCATGCCACCCGACTTGGAGACGAAGCCCACAGATCCCGGCCGGTAGAGCTTGGAGGCGATGATGTTCTCAATGGTTCCGGCGGTATTGCCGATGCGAAAAGCCCCTGCCGTCATGCCTCCTACCGTGGCTGGGCCGAGGACTATCTTGCCCTGCTTTTTGGCCGTGGCACTCATGATCCGCGACTTCCTCTCAGGCACGCCCTCGGCTATGACGGCCACAACGCGAATGCTCTCCTCGGCCAGTGCCTCCATGGTGGTATCGAAGGCGGACCGGTGCGAGGCGAAGTTGACCATCACATCAGCCTCAGGATAGGCTTTGGCCGCCAGGGAGATGCTCTTGTACATGGGCAGGATGATCTCTTTGCTTCCCCAAAATGCCTTGTGAATGCCGGCTCGACTGGGATTGATGATAGCAGAGATGCTGGGTGCGGAGCGATTGCAGATGTAATCGAAATCCAGCATGCGCTGGATGGCATTGGTCTGATATCCGTAGACGAAGGCTTTCGTGTTTCTATCAAAGAGAACGTAATTCTTGCTCAATGTTTGGCTCATACAGATGCACCACCCAAGGCCATGGGAACAATTCTGGTCATATGCGTCTCAGGTCCGTATACTTCAATGGGCACGCCTAGCCTTCCGCCAACACTACGCATGAGCTTAAGGCCCTGCTCATAATTGGGGCCGCCTCTCCTCACATAAATCTTGACATCCGCATCCTGCAGCTTTTGCTGGTACTCCTCTAAGGCCATTACCAAGCCCTTGAAGGTCTTGGCCACATCTGTGAAGTTGGCAATAGCGCCCCCGATGAGCAGCATCTTTCCACGCGGGTCAATGCGGCGCGTCATCAGATCCAAAATGGTCCTGGTGTAGTAGTAAGTCTCCTCGGTATTGGGATCGCCGCTGTATTCGCCGTAATTGGCCATCTCCTTGGCAAAGCCCAGATCGCAGATGGTATCGGCATAGATCACGCTCGCCCCGCCCCCTGCCACCATCGTCCAGATCCTTCCTTCCGGATTCAAAATGGTCAGCTTCAATGAGGCTCCCGTCTTGGAATCAAGATCCTTGATGAACTGCTCCTCCTTGGATAGGCTCCTGCCGAAGGGCTCTGGGAAAGCGAGACCGGACCATCTTTTCCTCTGCCAGTACTCCTCGGCATCATCAAGCTTGGCCACCATATCTAGAGGCACGATGTAGCCTTTATGGAAGGTAAAGGGATTGATCTCCAGATAGGAAAAGCCCGTTTCTGCATAAAAGCGCCACAACGCCTTGACGAAATTCTCAATGGCGTTGCTCTTTTCCCCAAGATCCTCAGGCAACCTGGATTTGATATCAATGCCGTCCATTCCGTCCAGCACATCTACATGAAAACGAATTACTTTGTCCCAATTTTCCTCCACAAAGACGCCGCCTTGCATAGAGAAGAATATGTTGTCGCCGTCATTGTCGGAACTGATGGCTACATAAAGCTCCTCTTCGTGGGGTATGAAGGGTTCAATTAAGAAATGGGATAGCTTGCCGGTTATGCCTCCAACCGCTACCTGTGCACCCATGTTCTCCTGAAGGAATTTCTTCGCCCGATCCCAATCTGCATCCAGAAGAACCAGCCCGTGCTTGCCCCTCTTTCCAAAGAGCTGATCCGGTTTGACGACAAGCCTGGCCGTCTTGAGCCAGGAATGAGTTGATGCCAGCTCCTCCAGATCGGTCTCTGGTCCCACAAGGGCGAGATCGCCGTTATAGGAGAATTCATTGAGGTACTCGGGGAGAAATCTGGCCAACAAACGTTTTGCATCGTACTCCCTAATGCCTCTCTGTGCCATATCCAAAACCACCTTCGCCGCCTCAATGATTTTCTTATTTACAAACCTTTCTAAAGGAAAAAGCCAGAATATCTCCCGAATGGCGAAATACTCCAGGGAGACCGGCATACTATGAAGTGTCCTGTTTGCGGAAAAGGCTGCATTCGGCCTGCAAAAGAGGTTCTGGCAGATATAGAGCAAAAGTACCTGGCCTGCCCGGCTTGCGCGCCGCAGCCCAATCTAGACAAGACCGCAGGGGCAAGGTTTCTTCCGGAAAGGGTGGAACGGTGCCAATCCTGCAAAAAAGCCACGCTTGACTGCGTAATGCTCGATGCACTGCGTCTGCTGCAAGGCTACGGTCTGCGCGACGAAGATGAGACGCTGCGAAGTGTGGGCTCGCCACTCATTGAAGTCGGCTATCCCCTGGCGTACTCGCCCCGGCTTGGTCCCAGGAGCCTGATAATTTCCGGTGACAGGTACAGCAAAGAGGCCGCGGAGGCGATGCTAAAGCAAATTCCGGAGATCAAGGGGGTGATTCTGAGCCGAGGCGTTGCCGGCATGGTCGACCCGGCTGCCAAGCCACAAGAGAACGTGCTAATGGCCGGCTGCGACCTGCGCGCCGACATCTCTCAGAGCCTCTTTGGGGAAACGGTGATATACAAGAACCAGTCGCGAATTCACATTGAATTTTCCCGGCAGAGCGCCCCCAAGATGAGAATTTTAGATCAGCTATATTTGCAAGGAAAGCTTCGCGATGTGGCGGATGGGCTCTGTGGCCCGGGAACACTGGGGCTGATGTGCGTTTTAGCCGGGGCCAGGCGCGTGGTGTTCAATGATGCCTGGCTCGCCAGCGTGCAAAATGTGCTGCTCAATCTTGAAGCTAATCGGAGCTTGCTTGGAATCGATGAGATAGAGTATCCGGAGTCTCCCAAGAGCACTGTGGGAAAAGAGCCGGTGCTCGTCGGTCGCGCCAATGGGGCCTGTGAGATCGAGGTCTATCATGGCGACCTGGTGAGGCTATTTTCCAGAGCGCGGCCCGCCGACATTTGCCTGATCGATCACTTT
>JALNZQ010000144.1 GCA_023229165.1 Methanothrix sp. | reverse complement strand
GAGGCTATGAGGTAAACCAACAATAAGTTCTCGGTCATAATGGGCGTGGTCCAGATGAGGATTAGGCCGGACAGCAGGAAAGGATCACGAATCCAGCAATAGATTCCTTTTATACCCAGAGCGAATGCATCAGGACTTTGAGGTTTGGCAAGCTGGGCGCGAATCAGGAATCGGTGAGGTGCGTCCAGGAAAGCCTTCATAGTGGCAATTCCCATGAGGAGCTGAGCCAGAAAGAAAAACCAGATCCATGGATAGGGAACAACATAAAGCACCGGGCCTGGAGACCGGATTAGCATTGCCACAAGAGGAAGGATAGTAATAAATGCAATAGTGCTGAAGAGCACAGGGTACCAGGGGTCCACCTTGGAGCCGAAGTGCCTTCTCGCCATCTTCTTTGCCGGCAGGCTGACCAGAAGACTGTGCAAGGCTGCAAAGCCGACTAGATAAAGAGCCAGATAGAGGGAATACCGATCCAAAGTTAGGGCCTCATAGATCATATTATTTATTCTGTTATTAGTCAATTATGGGTCGCTCAAGGTCCATTGATTATTGCCCGCAAGGCGGTGATGTGAATTATCTTATCTTTGTATCTAATGATGCTTTGCTGGAAATGTACTTGCTGATAAGTACCTTCTGCTCTGCAAATTGCCTATAAAATCTATTATCGAAATCACAATTCGAACTGGAGGTCTATTTAAATACTATTGCGTGACTATCTGTCTACTATTAGGAGTATAAATCACTCAAACTTAAGTTTTCCTTAATAAGCGCGGATTGTTTGAAAAACAATGCAATGCTTATTTTAATCATCAAGAAAACTTCACCTGTGCAAGTCCCAGGACCGTTGGTCCAATGATTGCAGAATTTGCAGAGATCGACCATTCCCGGATTGAGTATAAATGTTCTCAAAAGGTGTGCAAATTGACCCCCGATAATTCTATTAAAAAGGAACTGACTCCCCTTCAGTTCCACGTGACCCAGCAATGCGGCACAGAGCCGCCTTTCCAGAACGAATTCTGGAACAACAAGAAGGCGGGCATTTATGTGGATGTGCTGTCCGGCGAACCGCTGTTTTGCTCGTTGGATAAATTCGATTCAGGAACCGGCTGGCCCAGCTTCACCAGGCCTTTGAAAGATGAAAACATCGTCAACAAGGTTGATAGCAGCTACGGCATGAACCGTGTGGAGGTGCGCAGCAAGAGTGCCGACTCGCACCTGGGTCATGTGTTCGATGATGGGCCAAAGCCCACGCGGCAGCGCTACTGCATCAATTCCGCATCGTTGCGCTTTATCCCCGCAGATGACCTGGAAAAAGAGGGCTATGGAGAATATGTGAAGCTATTTGAAAAACCTACGGCTCCGGAAAAGGCGGATTCAGATCTCCAGACTGCTACCTTTGCCGCCGGCTGTTTCTGGGGCGTTGAATCCCTTTTCCAAAAGGTCAAAGGCGTGGTGGAGACAACCGTAGGCTATACGGGCGGGACTTCTCCCGATCCTACCTACCGCCAGGTCTGCACAGGTATTACCGGTCACGCCGAAGCACTGCAGTTAAAATTTGATCCCCTTGTCGTATCCTACGAAGAGCTGCTCTCTTTATTCTGGAGGATGCATGATCCCACCACACCCAACTGCCAGGGCCCAGATGTGGGCACGCAGTACCGTTCTGCCATCTTCTACCACAACGAGGAGCAGAGGAAGGCAGCAGAAAGGTCCAAAGAGGAGTTCGACCGCTCCGGAGTCTACATAAACAAATCAACAACCCAGATCGTTCCCGCCTCGATTTTTTATCCGGCGGAAGAGTACCATCAGGACTATTTTGAAAAGCAGGGCGGGGGAGCATGTCATATTTTAAGGAAGAAATAGCAGGGATGAACTAGAGTGCAGAGCAGCGCCTGGTGCCGGTACTGGGCGAGCCTTCACTTTATCGCTTCATCTCTTTAAATCCAATGGAAAAGTATTTGTCATTATGATTTCATAATAGTTTCTGATGTTCCTAAAACCTATCTCAATGGGACCAATAATTGTTCTGGCAATTTTTTTGGCAACCTCTGCTGTGGAGGCGTCCCAGACAAATGGTCCTGTATCGTATGCGTCCCATTCTGGAACCCCCTCCATTATAAAGGATGAAGTTTTCATCGCCAAGGAGAATGGAACCCAGGTTGAGTGGCGGCATATAGTCTTGAAAGGCAACAACACCCAGATCGGCATGGCCCAGGCCGAGATCGCCCAGAGAGATTATGGCGTCAAATCCCTGAAGAGATATGCAGATCCAGTCTATGGCAAGGCCAGACAGACCTACATGGAGAGGAACTATCCCGTGATGAGGGAGAGGATGAAAGGCATAGCCATGGCCTATGGGCTATCTCCAGACAATGCCTCATTCGATACCAACACTTTATCCTACGATATGGGGTCTATTGCCTGCTCCATGATCTACTTCCCGCCGGAGACGACAGCAAATGGCCATGCCATAACCTCGAGGAACCTTGAATGGTACATGGTTCCTATGGATTTATACCTGAATAGGACTGAGAATGCGAACGGAAATAGGACATCCACCAGGAACTTCTTATTAGAGATCTATCCAGATCAGGGATACTCGACTTTAGCCATTGGCACCTCTGACCTGAACATAGTCATCGATGGTTTGAACTCGGCTGGTTTGGGTATATCTTTGCTGGTGGATGAAGGGATGGAACCGGTCCTGAAGATGCCCCTTTCCGGTGATAGAAACAGCGGGATAATGAGTGCACAGATGACCCGGCTTGTCCTCGATACTTGCAGGAGCGTGGAGGAGGCAAAGATAGCTTTCCTGGCCAACAAAGAGTACTTCCCAATGGCGGGATTGCATTACATGGTCTATGACAGTCAGGGAAATTCTGCGATAATCGAATGGAACAGGACTGACGGGAACCTGTACTTCACAGACGGCAACAGTAGTAAGCCCAATATCATGACCAATCACCCCATGTTCATATTCTCCAAGTACACTTCGAAGGACCTGCTAAGAGATGGGCTGGTTCCGTTTGATGATACATACGACACATTTAATCGCTACGTGAGGCTCGATAATTTCACCAGCAGCCATATGGGCAAATTTTCTGAGGAGGATGCAGCCGCAGCGCTCCGTGAGGTCTTCGCCAACAAGATGGTAATGGTCGAGGGGGCCACAAAACCACTTCCGATAAATACAATATATAATGCCATCTTGGACTTGAACGAAAGAAGTCTTAATGTGAAGTTTTACCTCAAGAACGGGCCTGTTGATCCAGAGACAAACGAAACTACTTTGGTCTTCACTCCCTACATGACCTTTAAAATGAATGATTCAACTCAGCAATAGTGAGGGGCCGATCCGATTCTTCCAATTTTTTTAGCGCAATGCCCAGCAGTCGTTTCACTTATTCAACGGTTCTGCATCTATACTCTTGCATAAAATTCTGCAATAGCAAAGATCTCTTGCAGCTTATCTTCAGAGATTCCGGACAGGTCTTCCTGCTTGATCCATCCTTCGTGCAACAGTCGGCCAAAGACAGAGCGCAGTACAGAGTAACGATAGTCATACCTCTCATCAGTCTCCTTGCGCTTCTCTGTCAGGTAGGTATGGAGTCTCCATAGATCTGTCGAATTCTCTATCTCTGCTGCCATTTTGCGGACGTTATCTGAGATCGCTTTACACTCTCGATTATAGGCGGCCCTGTAAGCTTTTCTTGCTATCTCCTTCTCACTTTTTGACCATTCCTTCTCGTTTGGTGCCATTCTTATTTCCTCATGCCCCAATCAAACCTCCTGCTTAAATACCTCCACCAGCGAGTCTTTGGCCTTCTTCATCACTTCTGTGGGGCAGGTCTTGTAGGCCCGCTGCAGCGGCTCTATCGCCCTAACATCTGCAATTTCTCCCAAGCTCCAGGCCGCCCAAGCTCGCATCTCCTCGTCATCCTGTCCGAACATGATCTCCACCAGGGGTTCCAGTGCTTTGTTATGGCCGATCTCACCAAGGGTTGTAACGGCAGTGTAGCGAACCTGCCAGTCCTGGTCCTGCAAGGCCCGCATGGCCATATCGCAGGCAACTTCGCCCTTTACCTTGCCCAGGGATTTTAGTGCCTCGCACCGGACGGCACTCTCATCATCCTGCAAAGCCTGGGCCAGACAGCCCAAAGCCTCATCGCAGGCCACCTCTCCCATGAAGGCTGCTGCTCTGCGCCTAACCTCTATTTCCTCATCATGCATCAGCCTCGCCACATCAGTCAGAGATTCCCGGTGCCCTATCTTGGCGAGACCCGTCACAGCCATGCCCCGGACCTCGGGCTCGGCATAGCCCAGGAGATCACGCAGAGCCTTGGTCGCTCCCAGCGTGCGCAGCGCCATTGCCGCTCTCAGACGAACATCTTTGGAGCTGTCCCGTTTCATAGCCAAAACCAGTGCGGGGACCGCTTCCTGGCTCCGGATAGCTTCCAGGGCGGCGGCGCACCATTCGCGAACCACGTGATCAGGATCGCTCAGCATGGCCCGGCAGAGCGGCTCTACTCCACCGGGGCTGCCGATCTTTCCTAAAATCCAGGCGGATTTATATCTCAGATCTGAGAACTCACCCGTCTCCAGGGCAATGGCCGTCTGATCCACGGCGGCCTCTCCCAGATTCACCAGGGCCCATGCCGCCTTCTGGCGTTCGAAGTAGTCATCACTCTTGCCGAGCATTTCGATCAGTTCACGAGCCCTATCCATGCTGAATTGTTCGGGCATGCAGTCATTTAAGCTTTATCGGTAAGAGGAAGGAACTGTATAAGATGGAGGAACGGGCAAATAAATAGGATTAAATCTGTGTGTGGGTTAGCCATCAACTGGAATGGATAGATCGTAAAGAAAAAAGCAGATCGGGAAAGAATTATGGGATATCTCTTTGGGCCGGTGCTCTCTCGTCGCCTGGGCCTGTCCATGGGTGTGGACTTGCTCAAATACAAGACCTGTAACCTGGATTGCGTTTACTGTGAGTTGGGCCGCACCGCCTGCAAAACCTCCCGCCGGGATCGTTTCGTGCCCCGGCAAAAGGTCTTAAAAGAGATCGAACTTAGACGGAACGAGCCATTCGACCACATCACCTTTGCCGGATCGGGAGAGCCGACGTTGAGCCTTGATCTGGGCGAGATCGTGGCCCGAGCCAAGGAGATAGTCGATTCACCAGTGGCAGTGATCACCAACAGCACGCTACTCTCCAACCCTGCGGTTCGAAAAGAGGTCGCGGCTGCGGATGTGGTTCTTCCTTCGCTGGATGCCGCCAGCCAGACGGCTTTTCAGGCCATCAACAGGCCGGCACCGGGCCTTTTGGCCGCGGAGATGATCCAGGGCTTAAAGGACTTTAGGAAGGAATTTTCCGGCGAGATCTGGCTGGAGGTGATGCTGGTGAGGGGCATAAACGATCACGAGGCAGAATTGATCGCACAGGCGGCGGAATCTACAGAGCCGGATAGAATCCAGCTCAACACAGTGGTCCGGCCGCCGGCGGAGCCGGTAGAAGCTTTGAGCGAGGAGGAGATGCAAAGGATGCTGGAGATATTTCCCGGTGCCGAGCTGATACCCGACTGGGACTGGAGCGTTCCCGCCCGGATGCGGGAAAGGCTGATAGATCTTCTCTCCGGCAGGCCCTGCACTCTGGAGGAGATAAGCCAACAAATGGAAATAGAGGGAAGCGATGCCATCAAGTACTGCAAGATCCTGGAGAAGGACGGCCTGATATTCAGAAGGCTGCATAGCGGCAAGCTCTATTTTCATGCAGTCGAAAAAGACGACAATCGATGATATTAATTAATTGAGAATAAAATTATAAATAATAATAGTTATAACTATTGTTAAGCAAATCGTATTAGCCAATTGCATGCTAACAAGCGGAATGACTCATATGACAGAACAGAACAATAATTGCGATTCATGTGCCCAGAAGGGCTCCTGCAAGGATCAAAGCGATGGACAAGAGTGCACGTGCAAAGTCGATCGCATGGCCAAAATAAAACATAAGATCATCATCGCCAGCGGTAAGGGTGGTGTGGGCAAGAGCACCGTCTCCGTCAACTTAGCCCGCGCTTTGCAGATGAGGGGTCTCTCTGTGGGCATACTTGATGCCGACATCACCGGCCCGGATATCCCTAAGCTCCTGGATATAGAGGAGGCAAGGCTGCATCAGGGGCAGGATGGAATAAAGCCCGCTCTGGCTGACGGCATCAAGGTTGCCTCAATGGCTCTAATTCTCACCAGCCGCGAAACGCCTGTGGTCTGGCGCGGGCCCATGAAGATGGCTGCCATCAAGCAGTTCATCCAGGATGTGAACTGGGGTGATCTCGATTTTCTGCTCATCGACCTGCCGCCCGGCACCAGCGATGAACCGCTCAGTGTGGTGCAGCTAATTCCCGAGCTGGCGGGCGCGATAATAGTAACCACACCTCAGGAGGTCGCGCTCCTGGACAGCAGCAAAGCGGTGAACATGGTCAAGGCCATGAAGATTCCAGTGCTAGGCATCGTGGAGAATATGTCGGGTCTTGTCTGTCCGCATTGCGGCGAAGGCATAAGCATCTTTGGCGCCGGTGGTGGGCAAAGAATGTCGGAGGAGATGAATGTGCCCTTCCTGGGGGCCATTCCCATCGACCCAAAGGTCTGCGCCCTGGGCGATCGCGGGCAGTCATTCGTGCAGAGCGAGACGAACGCGGGCGGCAGCTTCAACAAGATCGTAGAACGGCTTTTGCAGATGTTCAATTAGCAGATGTTTTAATATCTGAGGCATCTTTGGGGTTCGCAATGCATCGCATACTGGTCAGCAATGACGACGGTGTTTACGCCTCCGGCTTGCAGGCAGCCGCGAAGAGCGTGCATGGCCTGGGCCAGGTAGTAGTAGCTGCGCCATCCGGGCAGATGAGCGGCGTAGGAAGATCGGTTTCAGTCTTTGAGCCG
>JALNZQ010000143.1 GCA_023229165.1 Methanothrix sp. | reverse complement strand
GAATCAGTCCGACTCCCTGGCTCTGGAGTGCGAGGCGGTCATCGAGGAATCGGATTCAGTCTACGTCTTTCTCATGTGCGAGGACTGCAATGATCGGATCAAGCTCATTGGTGCAGGCTTCGACAGAGAGCTGGTGGCCGGTATGACAATTACCAAGGTGTTCTGAGGGCGAGATGGAGACTGAGACAGAGACTGGGACCGCTGCCACGCGCGGGCAGGCGCAGGTGGGCGCGTGCGAGAGCGCACCCGCGCAGGAGATTTTCGTCACGGTATCCGATGCGCTGGAGTACCTGTTCTGCCCGAGGTTCATATTCTTCATGCACTGCCTGGGCATTGCCCAGAGAGAGGAGCGACGCTACAAGGTCTTGAAGGGCAGAGAGCTTCATGAAATTCGCGAGAAGGTTAACCGGGATTACGTGAGAAAGAAGCTGAATTGCACGGGAAAAGAGATCTCGGTTTATCTGACTTCGCACAAGTACCACTTTAAGGGAGAAGTGGATGAGGTTCTCTTTCTGGAGGACGGAACGGCTGCGCCTCTGGATTACAAGTATGCAGAGTTTAAAAACACCATTTACAGGACGCACAAGTTTCAGGCGGCTCTTTACGGGCTGCTCATCATGGAGCACTTTGGCGTGGATGTGAAGAAAGGTTTCGTGTGCTACACCAGGAGCAATAATTATGTCGCGGAGATAGACTTCAAGCAAAAAGATTATGAGAAGGCGAAAGAAATTGTGCGCGAGATACTGATGATAATTCAGAGGGGATACTTTCCCGATGGGACGAAGCAGAAGGCCAGGTGCGTGGACTGCACGTACAGGAATATATGCATTTGATTGATTTGGTGAGATTCAAGGTGAGCATGCACGGAAATGCCTATATCCTTTGTTGCGGAAATAAAGAGACAGATTGGAGCCTAATTTCCACTGCAACAAGGATTGAAACAGTATTAAGGCAGTATGCCCCAGCCCAATTGGCATCACCTTTCCTGAACATTGATTCCTTTATAACAAGGATGAAGTCAATCAGTGGTGTATTACATCAATCCATGCAAAGTCTTAAGTATAAAGGCAGTATATCTAACACATATGGTGGAATCTGATTGATTGAAGCTGTAAGCAAAATCGGGGACTACGTCCAAGAGAATGCCGAGGGAGGAGATTCGCTTTCAACTTATATAGAAAATCCCAATGCCAATGGAAAATATAAATCTGTATTAATAATACTACTGAGCAAAACTGATGGGGTGTATTCTTTTAGCCGTGTAATCTTAGATGAGTTTAGAACAGACTTTGATTTATATTTATATAAAAAAGGCGCTCCAAATGGCACTGGTGCGACTCCTACAAGTAAATTGGCAGGCAATTTAGAAAAGACCTTCCAAAATAGATTCATAAAATGGTTCGAGAATTATGATAGCTATGACATTTCTGAGGAAGAAAAAGAGACGCTTAAAAAGATGAAAAACGCAATCAATGATCAACGAGACAAGATCTTCGCAGAGCTATCCGAAAAATACTCTCAAAAGGATTCCAAAACTAACGCCATTATCACTTTGGGATTTGAAAATGGCAAAGACTATTTGTACCTCAATGCATGTCCGATTTTTAAGAAGATACTGCTTCGAATGGGAAAGGATAAATATTTTATCAAGAAGTCTCAAGGAAAATCACTGGGAAAAGATGCTGCCTGTTCGGTCTGCAAGGGGACGAAAGATGAAGTTTACGGCTTCGCAATTCCTTGGAGCTTTCACACCTTTGACAAGCCCGGATTTATTGCAGGTGGTTTTAAAGTCAATGAATCATGGAAGAATACACCAGTATGCTTCGATTGTGCCACGCGTCTGGAAGTTGGAAAGAAGTACATCGAAGAAAATCTCGACTATAGCTTCTATGGCTTCAGATATCTCCTCGTACCAAAATTGACCCTGGCAGGTGACAAAAAAGGGGTTCTTGAAGAGATCCTGGACATCCTTGGCAAGAAAGATGATAAACGAAAGGTAAAAATAAATCGCGAAATTAAGCGCCGAATAACTGCAGATGAGAATGAGATCTTTGACTTTGTCAAGGATGAGAAGGATTTCTTCAGCAACAGCCTGATATTTTATAAAAAGGAACAATCGTCTTACCGAATCCTTCTTTTAATCGAAGGGATTCTTCCATCAAGACTGAGGACTCTTTTCAATGCCAAAGGAAAAGTCGATGAGAGATTTATAATTTACAGCGATTCGATTCTTAGCGAAACGCAGAGGGAAAAGAACCACCTGGAATTCAATTTCGGAGTCCTAAGAAGATTCTTCCCGGCCGAGTCTAAAAATAGGACCTTCGACAAAATATTCTTGGAAATGGTTGACAAGATATTTGTTGGAGAACAAATCGGTTACTATTTGCTGATTGATTTTATAATGAGCAAAGTGAGAGAGGCGTTCATCAAGGGTTATCCTACTAATATCACTACCTTGAATGGCTTCTTGCTTTTGCACTATTTAGAAGAGCTTAATCTTTTCAAAGAAATGAACGCGGAGATGAAATATATGAATGAACTGGGCAATGAGGTTCTTCGCATCGAAGAGCTCGAGGGCCTCCCATTAGAGCAACGCATTGAGAGGTACTTCGAAGCAAATAAGGCGTTCTTCAATAGCGATTCTAAGAAGGCAACATTCTTGGAAGGGGTATTGGCTCAGAAGCTCCTTAATATACAGTGGATGGACAAAAAGGCAACTCCATTTCGCACTAAATTACATGGCTTGAAGATGAATGAAGCTCTGATCAAGAGGCTCCTTCCGGAAATTCAGAATAAGCTAGAAGAGTACCAAAAAAATTACTACAGGGATCTAGAATCACTCATTGCAAACCATTTCGTTTTAGCAGGACTCAATTGGAATGAGGTAGATGATGAGCTGAGCTTCTATTTCGTCTTAGGAATGGATATGCATAAACTATTCAAGCATGAAAAAGAGGAAGAGCAAATTATTGTCGGGGAGGCATGAAAATGAGCGAAACCATCAAGAAAAGATCTGAGATTCTTTTCATTTACGACATACGGGATGGAAATCCTAACGGTGATCCCATGGATGAGAACAAGCCCAGAATCGATGAAGAGACCGGGGTGAATCTCGTTACAGATGTTCGGCTAAAGAGGACTATTCGAGATTATCTCCACAACTTCAAGGGTCAAGAGATATTTGTAAGGGAGATCATTTATGATACCCAAAATGGCTACATTCAAGATGGAAAAAAACGAGCCAAGGACTTTGAGGATAAAGCTGAGAGGATTTTGAACGAATGCATAGATGTACGCCTCTTCGGAGGAGTTATTCCGCTTAAAGAGGACTCGATAACGTATACCGGTCCAGTGCAGTTCAAGATGGGACGATCTCTTCATCGTGTTACCATGATGCATATTAAAGGAACAGGAGCCTTTGCCTCGAAGGAGGGTTCTAAGCAAGCAACGTTTAGAGAAGAGGACTTTCTGCCCTATTCGCTTATCTCCTTTTACGGCATCATAAACGAAAATGCTGCCAAACATACTCATCTTACCGAGGATGATTTAAAGCTCTTGCTGGAAGGAATTTGGAATGGAACCAAGAGCCTGATTTCCAGATCCAAAGCAGGACAGGTTCCAAGGTTGCTCCTCAAGGTGAATTACAGCAAAGAAAACTATCACATAGGGGATCTGGATAAGATGCTGAAACTAGTTACCGAGATGCCTCCTGAGAAAATCCGTGACACTACAGATTATCAGCTTGAGATATCGGAGCTGGTCCAGAAACTAGCTGCTGAGAAGGGCTCAATCAAGGATATTGAGATTTGCGTTGACAGCAGGATTAAGTTCTGCGATGAAGGTGCCAGTTTCCCGATTGAAAAATTGGCTGTAGCTACCGGCATAGCAATAAAACCGATAGCGTTCTGAGGTCCAGATGCCGGAAAGAGTAATAGTATTCGATGTTTGGGGGGACTATGCCCACTTCAGGAAGAATTACTCCACCAGCTCTCCACTCACCTATTCTTTCCCACCCCGAACGGCTCTCTCAGGGCTGATCGGGGCCATCGCCGGTCTGGACAAAACGGAGTATTTCAGACATTTCTTTAAAGTTGATGCTAAAATCGGCTGCAAAATCCTTGCGCCTGTGAAAAAAGTGAGGATTGGAGAGAACCTGATTGATACCAAGAGCGCAGTTAAGATGCATCTGATAAAGAACAGAACCCAGATCCGATTTGAGTTCGTCAAAGATCCGAAGTACAGAATTTATTTTTCTCACTCGGATGAGCAATTGTATAAAAAGCTGAAAGACTTGCTCACCAGTCACCAGTCAGTGTATACTCCGTGTCTTGGACTAAGCGAGCTCATCTGCAACTTTAAGTTCATTGGAGAGTTTGGGCTGAAGAGTTCAGGCGAAGATGTCCAGGATATCGATAGCGTGGTGCCTGGTAAATGCCTTCTTGAGCCGAATTTCGAGGAAGGAAAGGAATACTTCTCAGAAGTGATGCCAGGCGAGATGGGAGAAGCAAGAGAAGTAACTGACTACAGCGAGATTCTGTTTGAAAGGAACGCAAAGTGCATCAGAGCAAAGGCAAAAGAGCTTTGGGAGATCGAGAATGGCGGGAATTGCGAGCGAATCGTATTCCTTTAAGCTCAAGTCTCACCCGGATAAGCGCCTGGTGGATCACTTGAGGAGAGTAGGGCAATTGAGCAGGAAGACTGTTACAGACAAATCTCTAAACATAGATGACAAGGATCTCCTGACAGATGCTGCTTACTTGATAGGTGTGACGCACGACCTGGGAAAAGCTACGAAATTTTTCCAGGAGTACATTGTTGAGAAAGATGATAAGAAAAAGAAGTCTCTTAAAGCCAAGGACAACACCCATCATGGCCTGCTCTCGGCTCTTTTTACTTACGCCGTAATCAAAGAATATCTTAGCCAATCAAAGAGAAAAGGAGAATTAGCGGATTTCTTGCCCATAATATCTTTTCTGGCAGTGAAGAGGCATCACGGAAACCTCATAAATGCCATGGACGAGATAAGTGAAGTGGATGCGGAGAAGGAGAAAATTCTGAAGATCGCGGAAGAGCAAATAACTTCCATGGATAGAGCAGAAATAAGAGAGATCCTTGGATCGCTTCTTCCGGAAGAAATCATCGGTTTAAATTTAAAAATTGATATTGATAATATTATCAGTTTTGTATTACAACATGCATCCGAGGAAATAGGAAGGAAGGAAAAGCGACTGATAAGGCATCTCAACAGAAAGACCGATCTTTACCCCTATTTCATAACCCAGTTTCTTTATTCCGCTCTTCTGGATGCTGACAAGACTGACGCGGGGTTAGGTGGCAATGATCTCGATCGTTTAGACCTTCCAGCAGACCTGGTGGACCGGTATAGAGACCGGAAAGGATTCACTTCCGACAGAAATAATATTAATAGTCTCAGGAATCAGATCTACGAAGATGCGATGGTAGGAATTAGGGATTGGAACCTGGATTACAAAATTATCTCGTTGAATGTCCCAACCGGCACCGGCAAAACGTTGACCTCTCTTTCCTTTGCGCTGAAGCTGAGAGATCGATTGAAGAATGAGAGAGATTTCACGCCAAGGATAATCTACGCTCTGCCCTTCCTGAGCATAATAGATCAAAATTACGATGTCTTTGAAGATGTTGTCACCCAGGGAGGTGAACATAAAGACTCCAGGCTTCTTCTAAAGCACCATCATCTGGCGGATGTAAACTACAAAATTGAGGATAAGGATGATGAATATGAAGCAGACGAAAGCTTGCTGCTCGTAGAGGGTTGGAACGCAGAGATAATAGTAACAACATTCTGGCAGTTCTTCTACACGCTCTTTTCTAACCGAAATAAGCTTCTGCGCAAGTTCAACAAGCTGGCTAACTCCATAATTATTCTGGATGAAGTACAGTCGGTCCCTCACCAGTACTGGCAATTAATTCATGACGCGACGAAGATGCTTTGCGAGAAGTTCAATAGCTACGTCATCTTCGTTACGGCAACGCAGCCGCTTATCTTTGATGAAGCAATAGAAGAGATAAAAGAGATAACTCCGAATAAAGAAGAGTACTTCAGGGATCTGGATAGGATTGAACTGATTCCCAGAATTGAGACGGCTTTGACCCTGGAGGAATTCAATATCCTGCTTGAAAAGGATCTAACCGGCAATCCAAAGAAAGATTTCCTGATCGTCCTCAACACAATAAGCTCCGCGAGCGACGTTTACAAGTTCATCAAGGATCTGGAGTTAGAGAATACTGAGAAGTTTTTCCTATCTACAAACGTTATTCCTAAGGAAAGGTTGGAGCGCATAAAAACGATCAAGGGGCCTTTGAAAAAGGATATCAATGAATCTCCAAGAGAGAGAAAGGTCATTGTGAGCACTCAATTGATTGAGGCCGGTGTAGACATTGATGCAGATTTAGTCTACCGAGACTTCGCTCCAATGGACTCCATAAACCAGGTGGCAGGTAGGTGCAACAGGAACTCCGCCAAAGCAGAAAAGGGCACGGTATCAATTTTTATTTTAAAAGATGATCGAAAAGAATTTTATAAATACATCTACGATCCATTTTTGATGAGCAAGACCCTGGACATCCTAAAACCGATTAAGGGCTCAATTCGAGAATCAGCTATTTTGGAGTTGAACAACAAGTACTTCAAAGCTGTGAAGAGAGGCATGGGCGACGAGAAGTCAAAAGAGAACCTAGCCTGTCTGTCACAGTTGGCCTTCCAAGATCTAAGCAAGAAGTTCAAGCTGATCGAGGAAGATTATCCCAAGGTAAATGTTTTTGTAGAGCTTGATAAAGATGCTGCAGAAATCTGGACGAAATATCAGGAATTGCTAATGGAAAAGGACATCAAAGAGAGAATAAGAAAAAAACTGGCGATAAGGAAAAATTTCAGCGAGTATGTGATCTCCGCACCGGAGAAATACGCTCATAACCTGGTCGCTGAAGATTCCGATATGGGTTATATTTCGA
>JALNZQ010000142.1 GCA_023229165.1 Methanothrix sp. | reverse complement strand
TCTCCTTGCGTCTGACTATCTTGTACATGCGAGCCTCAGCGAACGATATGTTGTTCGAATAAAAAAAACTAACGATAAAAGATTATATTGACGACAAACGTCCCGGCATGATATTATTATCATTTAAAATAAATAGGTCCTTTTTTTAGAATTGCACCGTTCTTTTATCATCACTCTTTCTCATCTTCAGCGGTGTGCGCGTTAGGCAAGAAATCCTGCTCTTTATCGTTTCCTCTTATATTCTCCACGTCGTATCCGGTTTCTTTCGGAACCTTTGATTCCAGAACCCACATAATCTGCTCTGGCTCATACGTGCCTCCAGTGGAATAACACCTTACCATCGGAGCGCCGATATATTCCACCCGTAAGTTGCACAGCGGGCAAATCGCTATTACAAATTCCCCGTTTTCATTCTTTTTTTTGGTATTAAACATGGGGCTTTCATCTCCTCAAATCATATCATATTCACAGCTACCTTCATCCAAATAAACATTCGGTCTGGCTAACCAGAGTCTCGGTATCGGCTCATTTCAGCCCTAACAGGTTTCTCGCCTCATGTCTCGCGCTTTTTCTTTTTGCTTAAGCAATACCCTCCGCGATTCTTTTCTCACACTCCGTCAGAGAATACAGGTTGCTACCCTTAATCGCGCTTAAATATGCACTCGCATCTCCCAGAGAGGCGCATATCGCGGAGAATGGGATTGTTTATGAAGGGGCAGTTTATCCATTCCAATCCTTCTTGATGAATATGGACGCAGCTACATTCCATAAAAGAACCGGAAAAAAGCCCGCTGTGCTTATATTCTCCTTCACCCAGTCTGTCGGACTCAATATTCGCTCAGGTCCCCGTTCCTGAAGGTGAGGACGAGAAGGCATGCAAAATAGCTGATAAATGCATTTTCCTCAACAATCCTTAACGATCACCATCTTATACTGCTTGAGCATTCTGGAGAACATGAAGAACGGGTTGAGCCCCTGGATGAGCAAATCCATCGTGGTGATTCTGGCGATTACTGTAGTGATGCTTTCTGGATCTGCAAATGCTGCATTCTCTGTCAAACCGGGAAATAGTATCCAGTCGGCCATAGACGCCGCAAATCCGGGCCAAACCATCGAGGTGCAAAACGGCACCTTTCACGAGAATATCAATGTAACCAAACCGCTCATCCTCAAAGGCGTGGGCAAGCCAGTTATTGATGCCGGCGGAAAGGGAAGCGCTATTACCATCTCAGCTAACGGTTCAACTCTGTTGGGATTTACAGCTACGGGAGCCGGCAAAGATGCTAACGATGCCGGCATCAGGGTGCTCTCTGGCGGAAATATAATAAAAGACAATGCCGCCATCAAAAATAATAACTACGGAATTATCCTTTACCATGTCGACAAAAATACCGTCTTTTTAAATACAGTAACAGAAAACAAAAACGGCGGAATTCTGTTGATTCATTCCAACAACAATCAGGTCTGGGGCAACTATGCCGGCATGAACTGGAATGGTATCTCCATGGAATCCTCCCGAGGCAATACCATCAATGCCAACAATCTCACCGGGAACAAGATGGGCATAAACATCTTGAACATTAATCTAAGCGATAGCATCACTGCAAATGGCAAAGCGGTATCCATAAAGTACGTCTCCAGCAGCCAGTCGACCACCTACAACATTGACAAGAATAGCACGAGCTCTTCTCCAGGTGCCAACCTTTTCTATCAGAACTACCTGCAGGACAACGACCAGAACGCCTTCGACGATGGCTACAACCAGTGGGACAACGATAGAGCAGGCAACCACTACAGCAACTACGATTCCCGTGAGCAGGGCTGTAAGGATCGCAATAGAGACGGAATCTGCGACACTGGCTACCGCATTGCGGGAGGACACAACGTGGACAAGCTGCCCGAAGCATCTCCTGACGCCATACTCAGTTACAAGTCCCTGGGATTGGAGGGTTTCGAGCTGAAGATTGAACAGAGAACCTACTTGCCTGGCAGCGATGTCAATGTGATGTATGTGGCTCCAAAGAACTTCTCCGGCTGGGTGGGAGTTATGGAGACTGATCAGCTCAGAGGAGGAGCCAGCCGGGAGAAGGCTCTGTCCTATCAGAACCTGGCAGACTCATCAGGCATACTGAAGCTAAAGGCTCCAGCTGACAAGGGATCCTACATTCTTCGCATGTACAACATTACTGGTGGTGAGGAGATGGCCTCTCTAAATTTCAACGTTGGCATCCCAACCATTGTTGCAACTCCGGCCTCCGTAAACACCTGTGAGCAGATCACCATCAACTACACAGGGGCCCCAGGTTATGAGAATGACTGGATAGCCATGTACGAATCCGGATCATCCGACACCAGTTACATCACCCGCCAGTATCTGGATGGAAAAGAGAACGGCACTGTGATCCTAGAAGCTCCCGATACGGGCAGCTATAACTTCAGGATTTTTGAGAACGATAGTCACACACGGCTGGCCACCAGTAATAGTGTAGAGGCTAAAACCCGAAATGGCACCAAAGTCCTAGTCTCGTCATATCATGTTGCACCAGGAGGTACAGTTACTGTAACCTACTGGGGAGCACCAACGGAAGGTACGGGTATTATCGGCATGTACGGCATGAACCGGCCTGACAAGTTCCCACTGGGGAAGAGGTCTATTGGCAGCAAAAACTGTGGCAGAATGACCTGGCAGCTTCCCTCTAATCCCGGGCAGTACGACTTCAGAATGTTCCGCTCTGACATCACAGATATCAATCAAGGGGCTTACCAGCTCCTGGGCCAGAGCGATGTGGTAACCGTAAGCTAATACGCATAGGCTTTCAGCGATGCATATCAGAAACGCGGGATTTCCTCTGGCACCGGGCATGGAGATATCATCGACACTTTCTGCCAGTTTTTAGAGCCCTTCTAAAGAACGTCTGGTTAAGACGGCAGAGTCCCGAATGTTTGGCATTTATTTTTTTACAGCAGGATGATCTGGGAATCATTTTGTTGGCAAATATATTTTATTTCGCCACATTTGTCTTGTCCATTTGCATTCCGGTTGGCAACCTTCAGGGCCGCCTGGCAGATGGCCCCGATGTATCTAAGGCAGGATCGATATCAAAGTAGGCACACAGCATGACAAGATGAATATAGGGAGCATCGACGCAAACGCAGGCGTGATCATGAATGGACATAGAATTCGGACGTTATGGCCCCAGGGTAAGGGCCTACAAATCCCAATTTGCCTAGTCGCTTGATTAGCTCACGTCTTGAGACTGGCACGAGCCTATTCGACAATGGATACCGGCTCCGCAGACGCATTAATGACATAGCCGCCGATGGGAGGTATGGGATGTCCCAGCCTCAGCTTTAGTGCTATCCAGCCTTCTATGACGCTCTGGAGTTCTTTGCGGCACTCTTCCAGGGTTTTGCCGTTGGCCCATACGCCTTGCAACTCGGGAACCTCTCCATAAAAAGGTTCAGGGTCATCGATGATCTCATAAGTTGCCCTTTCCATTGCCGCCAAGATGTAAGCAATTTATTCCGCTTCGCCCTGGCTGAACGATTTCGGTAGCAGGTTTCGCTACCATCGGGTGGGCTGGCTTGCCAGGGAAGTGCTCATGCGTTCAGAAGGCCCGTCGGGCCGCGGAGACTGGGGCGCATGTCTGCAAGCCAAGAAGTTTTCGGAGGGCTGGATGCCCATCGGACTGGTCAACCTTTAGATATCGGGTTAGGCGCCTTTCGCTCAACAGAAGAACACCGCCACGCAAACAGATAAATATCCAAAGAGATTAATTATATGGCAGATTGGTTATTTCATTTGAGGCTTGCAATCGAAAGTCAGAGCCGTCATTAAGCTGGTAGAAGAAGATGGATGGTTCCTCGATAGAACAAGAGGCAGTCACGGGCAGTACAAGCATCATTTCAAGCAAGGATTAGTGACCATCTCAGGGAATTTGGACGATGAAGTACCAAGGGGCACCTTGAATAGCATATTGAAACAAAGTGGTATCAAGGAGATTGGGAAAGATGACTGAGTATCTGATTATTATTGAAAAAGCAGAAAATAATTACGCTGCCTATTGTCCGGATTTGCCAGGTGTCATAGCCACCGGTCCAACGAAAAAAGAAACTCTGGAGTTGATGAAAGAGGCAATCGAATTTCACCTGGAAGGGTTGAAGGCCGAACGCCTCAGCATCCCCGAACCAACTACCACTGCGGCTTCTGTGGATGTAAGTGTGTAAACGGCAGTTTTTTCTTTTGCGGTCTATTTAAACAGCGTCGTGCATCCGCAGGGCCGCTCTCTGCGCTGCTCGGGTCCCGGCTGCAGCTCGTGGCCTCCGCCTATGGGCCCAGCCTGGGCGGCGATGCCGTCAGGGCGGGCTGGCTTGCCCAACAAGCGCTCGTGATCAGGGGCAGGAGACCGGGCGGGCCTGAGAGCCAGGTGGAGCCGGAACCGTGCAGGATGCTTAACGGCGGCTGGAATTATTCAAAAGAGATATCGCCGATATTTAACCAACTGGATCGAAGCTTTGATCTCCTTGAACGGCTGATAATAATTTATGCTTATGGAAGATCTCCGGAATAAAAAGAGAGAAGAGATTCTGAAGATTGCGGCAAAGCACGGCGCTCGTAATGTCAGGGTCTTTGGCTCCGTTGCCAGAGGTGAGGCTGACTCAAAGAGCGACGTAGATATTCTGGTAGAGTTTATTCCGGGTTCAACTTTGCTCAGCCAATCCGCCATGATTCGGGAGCTTGAATCCTTCCTGAAAATAAAGGTAGATGTAGTTAGCGACCGTGGCCTGCGAGAGAGAATTCGAGAGCGAGTCTTGAGCGAGGCGGTGCCCCTTTGAGGGATGACAAGGAGCGTCTTCGTGATATAGACGAGGCTATAGAAAAGATTGAGAAGTATGTTTCCATTGGCTATCAGACCTTTGCCGAAGACGAACGAACACAAGTCTGGATAATTCATCATCTCCAGGTGATCGGTGAAGCCTCGAACCACCTCTCTGATGAACTGACAGAACAGAACCCGGACATTCCTTGAGCCGACATCGTGGGATTGAGAAACATTCTCGTTCATCAGTACTTCGGAATTGATCTCAGGCAAGTCTGGGAGACCGCAGAGCTTGACATGCCGGTTTTAAAAGCTAAGGTCAGGGAGATTCTGCAAGAGATGATTGATAAATAGCTTGCGTGTGTCGCATTTTTGCTCGGGTTCATGGCTCTCGCTGGCCGCCACCCGTTGGCCGGGCCGTCCGTGCTGGATTGCCCAGCAAGCGCTAGTGCCGGGGGCGCGAAAGGCCGATCGATCCAATGTCGCCGGAATGAGTGGAGAGATTGCTCATTCTAATAGCTTATAATAATCCTCTTCTGTTATGCCCAACTGCGTGAGAATTTCGTAGAAAAGCCAGCTTCCAATCTCGCTATTGCCATTTATTGGAATCCTAGTCGCTCGGCCATCGGGATGCTTCCATCTGGCGTGGCTGCCTTTTTGCCTCACCATCTGAAATCCGATTTTTTTGGCAGCTTTCTGCAGGTCCCTAGCTTTGGCAGGCATGAGTCGCCTTTACATCAACATCTGATGGAAGCATGCGTCCTTCTTCTTTGTACTCATCCTCGATCATTTCGAAGACATTTACCAACTCGTTTTGTGCCTCTTCAGGAGTTTGACCCCATGCATGGCAACCCGGGATTGCAGGTACGTAGGCCACGAATGTACCGTTGTCTTCGGGACGAAGGATTACTGTGTAGTCATTAAGACGTTTCATCAAGATCAATTGCTCCTTATTTGCATATAATACTACCCGATGCATTTTCCATCTTTGCCATCCGACGACTTGCGGCTGCGGCGCCGTGCAGCCGCAGGGTCGCGCTCTGCACCGCTCGGGTCCCGGCTGCTGCTTGTGGCCGCCACATGTGGGGCAGGGCAGCCTGGATTTGCAGCATGGTCGTCTGGGCGGGCTGGCTTGCCTGATAAGCGCTCGTGCTCGTGGGCAGAGGGCCTGTCAGGTCTGGGGTCAAGAGGAACTGGTGCGCTCGTTTGATTTTTTATTAGCATACTTTAATTTTTTAACAATAACAGCCTTGGCATTTTCGATGAGCGTAACGCTTTGAGCCTTATGTCTCCCAGTTTTTACGATTACCCTGTAGCCTTCGATCTTTCTGGCTTCCACGTAAATCTTAGACCCGTGAATGGTGTCTCCGATTTCGTAATAGTCCATCAGGCTTCCTCCAATGTGCCATCCTTTCTTAACTCCTCCGTGATTCTCATCACCAGATCAAAGTCGAGCTCCAGATCTTCAGCAGCTTCATCCGGAAATGCCTCTCCATGACGCTTGAAGTAGCCCGTAACCTCTCTCCTGGCGGTATCATAGTCGATATCCCGGCACCTGACTACCTTTATTTCCGTCAGCCTGTGGCGGATGGCATCTCTTACGAAGTCCGACTCATTAATAAAAGCCCCAGCTTCAATCAGCTCCCTGATTTGCATGGATTGTGCGGGAGTGATTTTCGCTCCAATCGACACCGTTGCAGGAGATGAAATTGTTTTATCTGAAGCACTCATGAGTTAACCATGGTACACCTAAGCTAAGAATATATCGGCTAAGGCCATGTTCTGCGCCGCCGGGTCCCGGCTGCTGCTCGTGGCCGCCGCCTGTGGGCCCAGCCTGGGTGGCGATGCCGTCAGGGCGGGCTAGCTATCTGGACAAGCGATTGTATAAAGGGGCAGGAGGCCCGGTTGGGCCTGGGGAGCCAGAGACGGCTCTTGATGGAGTAGGTAATTATTCAATAAATCAAAATAAATCTAGGCTGCAACGTACTGCCGGATTTCGACCTGTGCTCCTGTGTTTGCTCTTTCCTCAGCATCTTTGAGCAGCTTTGTTGTAACCTCTTCACTGATATACGCCTCTCCACAATTGGGGCAGACTTGAGCAGGCACGCATTTTACTACCATGGTCAAACAACCTCGCTCAAAGGTAATTGAGGTCGTTCCGGGTTTAGTGGATGC
>JALNZQ010000141.1:3253-6995 GCA_023229165.1 Methanothrix sp. | reverse complement strand
GAATGTATTCCGTGAACATATCAATATCGTATTCGGGATTCAAAGGATATGAAATATGCGATTTAGATATCATGAGCTCAGCAGGGGGTGCTCACAGGCACGCCTGCGGGCCTCGCGCTGTGGCGCGATGGGGCGTGGCTGGCTAATGGCCGTGCCGGAGACTACCGCTTTCGGGGACTGCCGCGCTGTCTGTACAGCCTCAAGGCGGGCGAGAGAGAATCAATAAAAAAAATTATAAAATTATCGTGCTTCTTTCTGCCCTCTCAATTGGATCATCGTCCCCACAATTTCGTCATGCTCTGAACAGTTGAATGCGAAATTCAATCTGTCGGGATAGATGGAGAAGAGAACCTGCGGGATGTGGGAGTTGCAGTCATCCAATGCCATCTGCAGTTCACGATACTCTCGATTGGTGACCAGGAGCTGATCGCGATACTCTTCCTCCTGGTCGAGCGTCTCCAGGGGGTTCTTTTCATCAATTGTGCTGTCGACAACCAGATCGCATTGCCACTCCAATACATGGGCCCGGTTCTCCCAGTAATATGTATCCGGCGGGATCAAATCCTGCAATATCTTCAGATCCTCCAGGGGCACAAGCCACTGCATAGCTTGAACCTCTTCCGGCAAATCCCCTTCGATGCTTATCAGCGAAGAGACGGGCCCCGATGTTAGATTCAGGTCGCCCATGTCAAACGATATCTTAACCGGCGAGCTTCGCATGGCTTTGAGGGCAAAATAAAGCCGGCCGGGATTGAGTATTTCAACTGCCTTCTCATAAATTATATCGTCTTCCATGGCGTTCGTGTTTGTTGCAACTGATATATTCGGTTGGCGCACCAGAGGAGGGCTAATCGAGCGGTCGTCAACCCTTCGCCCCGGTCCGCCATTTCGCGACCCATCTTCGTTGGCACAGGTCAGCGGATTCGACAGGTTGCGCGACAATTGACTTTATTCTCATTATAATCTATCAACTTTGCAGTAACTCAACTCTTTCGAAAAATTTATATTACTGAAGTGTAATCAGTACTAAAAATACTAAACAGTCGAAATGTAAATCTGGAGAAATAAAGATGAATAACCGAATATTTGCCGGGGCGCTAATCTCCCTTGCCGTCCTCTTTCTGGGGGCGGCAATGGCGGCAGGCGCTGCAGAGAGCGGTATCGCCATAACCAATGCCAACTTCGAGGCAACCAGCCCGGAGAAAGAGAACTTGATTGATGAGTGGGTGGAGATATCCAATCTGGGGACTGCGGATGTCAGCCTGGCCGGCTGGACGCTGGAGGATGCACAGAATCACACCTACAAGTTCCCGGATTTCAGCCTGAAGTCAGGGGGCGTTGTCAAGATTCGCACGGGAATGGGAAATGACACCTCCGCAGATCTCTTCTGGAACCGCAGCTCATCCATCTGGAACAATAATGGAGATGTGGCTACCTTGACGGATGCTTCAGGCAATATTGTCTCACTCTATCCTGAGGAGTCCGAGGCAGCTTAAATATCGCTTATCTTTTTTTTTATATCAATTTTTACAGGATATTCATATCACATCTTCCGCCCTTGCCGCAGAGCGCAAGTGGGAAATGCCATTCCTGCCTCCTACTATGCGGTGTATTGAGATGAATCTTGAAGAGATGTCGGATATATTGAAGTCCTCCCTGGCAATTCGCGACAATATCGTTGGCGTAAGGCTGTTTAAAAGCGAAGCGGAAATTCCCAAAGATATCGAGTCCGCGGAGAAGCCCATTCATTACTGCGGCATGATCCAGGGAGCGAGGCTCGAGGGAAAAAGCTTCCTGGCACGGGCCGAATTTCATGGATGCAAGGGCGGAGCCTCGGGCCTGGGCATTGTGCAGTGCCCGGAGAACATTGCCTCCGGATCTCTGTACTTTGACAAGCTGCATAAGTGTGAGACGAAAGATGTGGGCAGCAGCATCGCCGCCAATATGCCGCGCCTTCTTCCCGGCAGCACGATTGCCACCTACGTGGCTCCGCTGGACAAGATGGCCATGAACCCCGATGTGGTGATATTCGTGGGCAATCCGCTCAGCGCCCGGCGAATTGTGCAGGCGGTCATGTTCAAAGATGGAGGCCGAGCCACTTTCAATACCGCCGGAATCCAGTCATTTTGCGTGGATGCCACGGCCTCGCCCTATCTCAAAGGAGAGGTGAACGTCTCTTTCGGCTGCGACGGATCTGCGAAAAACTCCGGCCTGGAGGATGAGGTTGTCGTGGTGGGCATTCCCTTCGCGATGATGGAAAATATCTGCACAGTCCTTGAGACCCACTACCAGGGCTGGGACAAGTTCATGAGGAGCTGAGGTGAGAATAACATGTTTGAAAGGATCTTGATTGCAACCGACGGCTCCAAGCATAGCGAGAGGGCCGCAGAGGCGGGAATAGAAATGGCCAAGCTCTACGGCTCGGCCGTCACAGCCCTTTTTGTCGTGGATATCGGCAAGGAGTATGGCCCTCTGGGGGACCTGGTCTCAAAGGTTGCCGACGACCTGATCGCGGGCATAAGAAGCAGTCTGCAAAATCAGGGCGATGAGGCCACAAAAAGAGTAGAAAATATTGCAGGGAAGGCCGGCATTGCCGTGACCAGAAAGATCACGGAGGGCTATCCCGCCGAGGACATCATCCGCGTCGCAAAGGAAGGCGATATGAACCTCATAGTCATGGGCGGAATCGGAGCCACTGGCCTGGAAAGGTTCCTCTTAGGCAGCGTGGCCGATAAGGTGGTTCGAAGCTCCAGTATTCCCGTGCTGGTGGTGAGGAAGGAGTAGGCTTAATCTTCAGGGCGGCTCGCTTGGCAGGCTCCACTTGAGAAGCACTCCCTCGTCCAGCCGTTCTGCAGAGTTTAGGGTCAGCCTGGGAAAATGCTCTTTGAATCCCGGTCCATCCACCAGTGTGGGTGCAGTCTCTCCGCCGATGAGCATCGCCCCCATGTAGACATAAAGCTCATCCACCAGGCCGAGCTTGAGAAGCGACCAGTTTAGCGTAGCTCCTCCTTCCACCATGAGACGCTTGACGCCCCTATCAAAAAGCCGGGAAAACAGCTCCGTCAGATCGACATGCTCGTTCCCGCATACTATTATCTCACACTTTGAGGAAAGTCTATCTAGTCGTTCCTGCGGCGCAGAGCCCGTGACGGCAATGAGACATCCCGGTCCCAGTACCTTGGCAAAAGGAGGCGTTCTTGCCCGGCTGTCGGCAATAATGCGAAGCGGGTCTTCCGGCAGCCCTCTCTTTCGTCTGGCCTCGCGAGAGCTTCTCGACTTCACCCTCAGGCTGGGATCGTCCGCCAGCACCGTTCCCACCCCTACCATGACAGCGTCGCTCTCCGCCCTGAGACGGTCGACCCTGGCCAAGTCCATCTGGCCGGAGATTCTCACCTGGCTGCGCTCAAAGGAGCTGATCTTGCCGTCTGCGCTCATGGCGCTATTGATGAATACGAATGGCCTGGTCAATGCTTCTCTCATCGGCAAAGAGGAGCTAAATAGCTTGCCGTTCCATTTTTATGATATGCCTCAAGCGCGCGAGATTCTGCTGCAAGGAACCATAATTTATGGAGATGATTTCATACCACAGGATGGCTACATCAGCATCCGGGATGGCATCATCCGGGAGTTTGGCTCAGAGCATGTAGACGCTGACTATGAGGGCATTGTCTGCCCGTGCTTCGTGAACGCACATGTCCATGTGGGCGACTCTGCCTTCAAGGACCCGCCCTTTTTGCCGCTC
>JALNZQ010000141.1:0-3243 GCA_023229165.1 Methanothrix sp. | reverse complement strand
AGGTGGATTGAAGGCACGAATGCTGGCCCAAATGCCGCGCGCTGTTCTCCTGGAGGGCATGAGAAGAAGCCTGCAACTGATGGCTTCGTCGGGTACATGTGCTTTTGCCGATTTTCGGGAGGGGGGAGCAGAGGGTGTAAGCATGCTGGAAGAGGCCGTGCTCGGTCTGCCCCTTCTTGCCAGAATCCTGGGAAGGCCAAGCCCTTGTCAGATAAATATCCCGGAGAGCTGCTGGGGCCTGGGGATAAGCAGCACCCGAGACCATGATCCTGGCCAACTCCGAGCGGCAGTGGCTGCGGCTCGCCAAGCCGGTCAGGTGGTGGGAGTGCATGCCGGCGAAGCCGGTAATGACGATATCGGCGATGCTCTTGTCCTTCATCCGGATTTCCTGGTGCATATGAATCAGGCAGGCGAGGAGGATCTGAGGGATGTGGCCCACGCCGGCCTTCCTGTCATCGTCTGTCCCAGATCCAATCTGGTGACCGGCGTGGGTCTGCCCAATGTGAACCGGATGGTAAAGCTGGGCATTACAATTGCAGTTGGAACAGATAACGTTATGATGAACTCGCCGGACATCTTTGAGGAGATGCATTTTATAAGTAAGGCTCTGCTGCATGACGATAGACAGGTATTTAAGATGTGCACGCTAAATGGTGCTAAAATAACAGGGCTTGATCAGAGGCTTGGGTCCATTCAAGAAGGAAAAGAGGCGAGAGTGATGGTTATAAATAAAAAATCCAATAATATGTGGGGGTCTATGGCCCCTCTTTCCAGCATTGTGAGAAGGTCCGGGCCGTCTGACATAATAGCTATCTTTTAGAGGTTAATCATGTTTGAGAAGATTCTAGTTGCAACTGACGGATCAGAGCACGGATACAATGCGGCCAAGGTGGCATTGGAGTTGGGAAAGATCTCCGGTGGAAAAGTCACTGCGATTTATGTGGCCGACACCAACAGGACGAGCCATCTGCCGGATGATATGTTGCTATTCAGCATCCGAGAGCTTCTGCTCAAAGAAGGAAAAGAGGCCTTGAAACAGGTGGAAACGCTGGCCAAGGACATGGGCGTTGCCTATGAGGGTGTTGTAGCTGAGGGAAATCCCGGTAGCGAGATCATCAGCTATGCGCAGTCAGCAGACATGGGTATTATCATCATGGGGGCTGTGGGACGCACCGGTCTCGATAAGTTCCTGCTGGGCAGTGTGGCCGAAAAAGTGGTAAGAAGCTCCAAGATTCCAGTACTGACAATTCCGAGGGGGAGGACTTGAGCATTCTCGTCAAGGACGTAATGGTCCGGGATGTGGCTCATGTCGCCATCCCCGGCAGCAGGGACGATGTCTTGAAGACGCTGCAGGACCACAAGGTCTCCGGCGTTCCTGTGATTAAAAAGGACGAGGTCGTGGGCATGATAACCAGGACCGACCTGCTCCGCAATCGCGAAGAGGACCAGACGGCTCTGCTCATGACTCGCGATCCGGTCGTGATAAATCCGGACAAGAGCATTGTCGAGGCCTCAAGGTTGCTTATCAAGCACGATATTAGGCGGCTTCCTGTGGTGGAAGACAAAAAATTGGTGGGCATCATCACCGTTGCCGATATCGTTCGGGTGGCCGCTGACCTGGGAATAAAAGAGAGCATCGAATCCTATTTGGAGAAGGAGACCGTGGTTCTCTGGAGCGATATGCCCCTGGCTGTAGCCGGATCGATTATGGAGTTTGCCGCAGTGGAGGCCTGCCCCGTCATCGATAGCAGCCTCAAGCTGGTTGGCATGATCTCGGACCGCGATCTCATCAAGACCAGTGTCATCGAGGATACGGTCGAGAAGACGGATATGTCCGCCAATGATGGAGAGGACACCTGGATGTGGGACCGGGTCATGCAGACCATCAGCAAGTATTATACTGTTTCGCGGATCAAGCTGAAAAATATTCCTGTCTCTGAGGCTATGGTGCTGCCCATCACGGCTTATAAAAAAGATGAGGTGAGCAAATGCGCTGCGACAATGCACAAGAACCGAATCGACCAGATGCCGGTGGTCACATCCAGCGGAAAGCTGATGGGGATGCTCAAGGACAAAGACATCTTGGTGGCGCTGGTGGATCATAGCCAGAGGGCGACGGTGTGAAAAGCTAATTTTTCTCAATGTTGAAAGATTGTGCCCCTTACAGCAAGCTGATGGGGGCATGATCATGTTTATATTCAAAGAAGTAAAAAATAGTATAGCTATCTCAGACTTCAACATGCGGTATTTTTTTATTGTACTCAAAATCTGCTGCTACATTGAAATCAAAATTTGCCATTCCGGTTGTTGTTAAATTCGTTTTGTTTAGACTGGAGTATGTTGTTGCGTTTATTGCATTTCCAAAAACACTTATAAGTGTTCTATTTGAAGGCGGAAGTTTCGCCTTGATTTGATCAAGTTCGGAAGAAAATCCTGTACTATCTTCAGTCAATCCGGATAAAATCGATACATCTTCTCCTTCTACCACCGTGGCTACAAGAGCTACTGGATGGAAACCTAATTTCAGATCAATCACTGATTCACTGATTTTGGAATCTTTACCGCCGATGCTGAATGAGTCTGTGAGTTTTAATATCTTTTCTGCATCACTATCTTTATTGAAAACTGGTCTTCTGTTTATAGAGATGGTTGAATTGATATCCGAATTTCCATCTATTCTTGCTTTATGCTGCAACTTTTCGTTTATTCCATTCATGGCAACCATATAACTGCTATCATGTCCGTGGCTATTTTTAAGCAAATATGCTGAATTAAACGATTCTGATTCACTCCCAAAGCTAAAGCTTCTACTATAATCTTGGGATTCACCGCCAGAATTCACAGCATCGCTAGCTATCGGCGTATATGTTGACGATTGAATCCTGCCGTCACCAGATACGGTAACATTTCCAGAATATGTTATTGCTTCTATTCCTGTGAAAAAAAGAATCAAACACACCAAAATAATCAATATTAATCTCACAATTATCACCATATTATCTGATTTATTCGATTTCATGTTCAATTAAAAATTAATTACTCAGAGATCATATTTTTCTAAGAGAACTACATCCTAGGCTGGAAAAACCTTATCTCTGCGTTCTTTCTCTCTTTCAGATCATCGTACGTGTTTAGATCTCGCCTAAATTTCTAAAATTTCCATCAAAATTCATTTAGACCAGAAAAATTAAGTAATATAATCGCAATAATCTTTTATTGGGAGTATGGACGAGGGAGAAATTA
>JALNZQ010000140.1 GCA_023229165.1 Methanothrix sp. | reverse complement strand
CAAGGGGACGTGTGACGCGGGAAGGGATATGAGGGAATACGCAGAAAAGGCAGGAGAGCCGCTTCAGTTCGGCATCCCAGAAGAGACTGTGGAATCATTCCTGGCCAAACGAGGATTTTCTAAGATTCAGAATGTGACAAGCGAAGATTACAAAAAGGCTTACTTCCATGGAGCAAACAAAGTCAGGGTGGTAAGCAACCAGTTATCGATCGTTCATGCCACAATATAATATTTGACCAATTCGTATTTAACATCACAGAAATAATGGCCGCTCCATGAAAGTCCTCCTCTTCGATCCTTGCGCCGGAGCCTCCGGAGACATGATCATGGCCTCTCTCCTGGACCTGGGAGCAGATCTTGATGCCATCCGCCAAGCAGTCGAATCTGTTGGCTGCCGGCTGGAGGTATCCCGCCAGGAGAAGAGCCACATCATGGCCTGCCGGGCCCAAGTGATTTCGGACCGGAGATACCAATCCCTGGACGAGGCCAAATCTATTTTGCAGGGATCCAGCTTAAGTGGAAAAGCCCTGGAAAATGCCATGACTGCCCTGGACATTCTGGCCGGGGCGGAGAGCCTGGTGCATGGCGTGGCCGCAGAACAGGTTCGATTTCATGAGATCGGCGCTCTGGATGCTCTGGCCGACATCGCCGGATCCTGCGCCGCGCGGCATTGCCTCGTCGCAGAGCGCGTATTCTCCAAGCCGGTATCTGTAGGCGGCGGCTACGCGGCGTCGGCGCACGGCCTGCTTGCCGTACCTGGGCCTGCGACACTGGAGATCTTGCGATCTCATGAAATACCCTGGAAGGGAGGGCCGGTAGAAGAGGAGCTGCTCACCCCCACGGGCGCAGCCCTGCTGGCAACTCTCGTCGACGAATTTGTGCCTGAGTTTCCCCTCATCCGGGCGAAGAGAGTGGGCTACGGCGCAGGCAAAAGAGAGCTGACCCTGCCCAATGTGCTGCGGACAATTGCAGCAGACACCGTCCCAGCTCCAGAGGCGGCAAAGCACGGGCAGCACGGGAACCGCATTGTGCAGCTGGAGACCAATGTGGATGATGTGACAGGAGAGGTGATGGGCCACCTTATAGAGAAGCTCATGCAGGCCGGGGCCCTGGATGTCTCCGTTCTGCCTGCCCTGATGAAGAAAGGGCGCGCCGGATTCGTGATCAGGGCCATTGCCGGGGCTCTGGAGACGGAATTGCTGGCGAAAATTATGATCCGAGAGACGGGCTCCCTGGGGGTGCGCGTCTTTCCCAGCATTCACCGCCTGGTAGCGGAGCGGGAGCAAAGAAATGTGCAGGTGGAGATATGCGGCCGTATCTACCAGTCTCAGGTGAAGGTGAGTTGCATGGATGGCGAGCTTTTAAGCATCAAGCCCGAGTATGAAGACTGCAAGAGAATAGCTGACGAGACAGATCAGCCCCTGCGCACGGTCATCAAAAAAGTGGAAGAGGCGGGGTGGCGGGCGGCAGCCCCCTAATTCGTGCCATCCCTTCAAACATATATCTTAATTTATTACTATGCCACCGAACCAACTCGCCCCTTAAGCCGCATTAATTCTTATCACATACTTATAATACTAATATAGTTAGAGTTGTAGTTGATATTATATATACTTTTCGTGAATAATAATAGTAGCAGCATGAACGGCTCGCAAGTTTGATTAATCTGCCCCGCAGGGTAGCACTTCTCATGCATATTGACTCTTCCATCCGGCTCTTTGATTGCGCCAAAAAGCTGATGCCCGGCGGCGTATCCAGCCCCGTGCGCGCCATCTCACCCTGCCCTTTTTACACGGCCAGAGCAGATGGCCCCTATCTATGGGATGCGGACGCAAATCGGTACATTGATTACTGCTTAGCATACGGACCCATGATCTTGGGCCACCGCCATCCCGCCATCGTCCGGGCTGTGACTGATCAAATGAGCCGCGGCTGGCTTTATGGAACGCCCTCCCAGCTAGAGGTTGCCGCGGCACAAAGAATCTCCCGGCTTTACCCCAGTATGGAAATGGCTAGGTTCGTCAGCTCCGGCACAGAGGCCACCATGGCGGCCATTCGCGTGGCACGCGGCGCTACAGGCCGGGATAAAATCGTCAAGATAGAGGGTGGCTTTCACGGAGCGCATGACAGCGTCCTGGTGAAGGCCGGCTCGGGGGCTACGACACTCGGCATTCCCGATTCACGGGGCGTGCCTGCAGACACGGCCAAGAACACTCTGCAGGTGCCCTACAACGATCTAGAGGCCCTGGAGAGCGTACTGTTGAGCAATCCCTGCCAGATAGCCTGCCTGATCATGGAGCCAGTCTTGGGCAACATCGGTCCGGTGCTGCCGGAGAAGGGCTACCTTGAGGGCGTGCGCCATCTTACGAAGGAGCATGATGTGCTTCTCATCTTCGACGAGGTCATAACCGGCTTTCGTCTATCCCTGGGCGGAGCGCAAGAGCTCTTCGGCATAAAGCCTGACCTTACCACTTTAGGCAAGATCATAGGCGGTGGCTTTCCCGTGGGCATCTTTGGCGGCCGGCGCGATCTAATGGAGCAGGTGGCGCCCGGCGGCGGCATCTACCAGGCAGGAACCTTCAACGGCAGTCCCGTCTCTTTGGCCGCCGGCATGGCCACCCTGGACGTCATGGAAAAAGAGAATGTTTTGGAGAAGCTCAATGCCACAGGAAATCTGATGAGAAAAGGTTTGCAGGAGATTGTAGACGACCTGCACCTCCCCTACAGCGTGGTGGGCATAGCCTCCATGTTCAAGATATTCTTTGGAGAGGAGCCTCATAATTATACCCAGGCTCTGAAATGCGACAAGACAGGCTATCTGGCCTTTTTCCGCCGCATGCTCGATGCCGGCATTTTCCTTACCCCCAGCCAGTATGAAACTGATTTCATATCGGCAGCCCACAGCCCAAAAGTCATACAAACCACTCTGGAGGCGTTTAAGTCCTGTCTGAAAAGCTGATCGTGGGCAGCCGGGGTAGCCCTCTGGCAATGCGCCAGACCCAGATTGTACAGGAGAAGCTTCTCTCCCTGGGCATCGAAACGGAGCGGACCCTGGTCAAGACCAGCGGAGACGTCTTCCTGGACAAGCCTTTGCACCAGCTCACCGGATTTGGCGTCTTCGTAGCGGAGATAGACGAACGCATGCTCAGCGGCGAGATCGATTTAGCCGTGCACAGCATGAAGGACCTGCCCACAAAAAGGCCGGAAGAGCTGACGATCTCAGCGATCTTGAAACGCGATTCGCCCTACGATATAATGCTCTGCAGGGACGGCTCGACGAAAAGTCTAGAAGAGCTAAAAGAGGGCGCAACCGTAGGCACCTCCAGCATGCGGCGCACAGCGCAGCTTCGCCGGGCCAGGCCGGATCTGTTGATAACAAACCTGCGGGGAAATCTGCAGACTAGGCTGCGCAAATTGGATCAGGGGGACTACGATGCCATAGTCCTGGCAAAGGCCGGCCTGGAGAGGATGGACCTTAAGAGGGATTATGTGCGACTGGATGGAGAGAGGTTCGTTCCCTCCGCCAACCAGGGAACGATAATAGTCGTAGCCAAGAAGGGATCGAAGGCAGAATTCTATTCCAGATCACTGGATGATGCACCCACCAGAACCGAGACCATGATCGAGCGCAAGATCCTGGAAACGGTGGGTGGCGGCTGTGTCGTTCCCATGGCAGTGCACGCCGCTGTTTCCAACGGCCAGGCGCGTGTCCTGACCGAGGTCCTCTCCTTAGACGGCAAGAGGTTTGTGCGATTGGATGAAAATATCTCTTTACATGAAGATGATCCCTTTGGCCGGGCAGAAGATATGGGGCGAAGGCTCATGAAGATGGGTGGAAGAGAACTGGTAGATGAGGCGGTGAAGGAATTTGGCGCGCGGTAAGGTTTATCTGGTGGGAGCCGGCCCTGGTGACCCCGAGCTCATGACCCTGAAGGCGAAAAGGTTGCTAGGCGCAGCAGACGTGGTCTTATTCGACCGGCTGCTTGACCCCAGGATGCTGGAAGGGGTTAAAGCGGAACTGATCGATGTAGGCAAGAACGCTGGACATCACAAGCTGACTCAGGAGGGCATCAACCAGCTTCTCATCGAGAAAGCGGAAGCTGGAAACATTGTGGTGCGGCTGAAGGGAGGAGATCCCTACCTCTTTGGCCGGGGCGGAGAGGAGGCGCTGGCCTTGCAGGAAAAAGGCATACCCTTTGAGGTTGTGCCCGGTGTGACCTCTTCCATTGCCGCTCCCGAGCTGGCCGGAATTCCCGTGACACACCGGGGTGTGGCCTCTTCGCTGATCATCGTTACCGGCCACGAGGAACCGGGAAAAGAGACACCATTGGACTGGGCGGCGATAGCAGCGTTGGGCGGAACTTTAGTAGTCTTGATGGGCGTCTCCCGCCTGGAGCACAATGTAGCGGCCCTGATCAAAGCAGGAAAATCGCCCCAGACTCCGGCGGCCATGGTCGAAAAGGGAGGCTGGCCGGAGCAAAGGATGATCTCAGCAACCTTGGCCGACATAGCCGAAAAGGCCAAAGAGGCAAGGATCGAGTCGCCAGCTATACTGGTAGTAGGCGATGTGGTCTTGCTGGCGGATAAATTGGGGCAAAAGAAGATCGCCATTCTTCGGCCCGCTGCCCAGCAGAAGGAGTCGGCTGCCCTGGCAGAAAGCTACGGCTTTTCACCGATCCAGGCTCCTGCCATCGCTCTGGCGAAAAAGCCTCTGCCCGATGATTTGCCGGAGAGGCTAATTAAAGCGGAATGCGTGGCTTTTACCAGCGCCAACGGAGTAAAGAATGCACTGCATAGCCCCGCCATTCGCAAGGCTCTGACGGAAAAGATGATCGTGGCCATTGGGCCCAAGACCGCCCAGGCTCTGGCAGAGCAGGGCTTGACGGCGATGGTGCCGGAAGAGTACAGCTCGAACGGAATGGAAAAGATGCTGCGGGGAAAATGCCGGAGCATTCTCTTTCTGCGCAGCGCTCAGGGAAGCCGATACCTCTCAGAGGAATTGTTGGCGGCGGGGCTCTTTGTGGATGACATTGCCCTTTATGAGGTTGTACCATCCGGGGATATCCGTCTGGATGAACTGATAAAGCGGGCGAGAAGCGTGGACATCTTTGCCTTCACCAGCTCCTCTACCGCTCGCTATCTGATAGAACGAGCCAAAGCGATGGGCCTGGAAAAGCAGCTGCGTGAGGCTCTCGCCGCCGGCACTGTGGCTGTCATCGGCAAGCCCACCGCAGAAGAGCTGGCCCGGCTGGGCGTAAAGGTGGATGTGATGCCGGACAAATTCACCTTTGAGGCTATGCTCGCAGCTTTACAGGAGAAGAAGAAGTAAGATGATTATATTTTCCAAAGCCCTGGCGGATCAGGCCACGGTATGGGAGGCTCTGCGCGCTTCCGAGTCATGCCAGAATCTGCCGCCTGATTTACTCAGGTTCTCGGCCCAGTCCAAACCTGTGGTGATGTGGAATTTGACAGCGCATTGCAACCTGGCCTGCCAGCACTGCTACATGGATGCCAAACGCGAGGCGCGAGAGGAGATGTCTCTGGAAGAGAGCATGCATCTGGTAGATGAACTAGCTGAGATGAAAGTGCCCATACTTATCTTCACAGGCGGAGAGCCCCTCCTCAGCCGCAATTTCTATGCCCTGGCCTTCCATGCCCGCGAGGTGGGCCTGAGGACAGTCATCTCCACCAATGGAACTCTGATTACCCCGGAGGTAGCCAGGCTCCTGGCGGAGGCCCAGATCAGATACGTGGGGGTGAGCCTGGACGCAGCGAAACCGGAGCAGCACGACGCCTTCCGAGGCGTGGCCGGAGCACATGCCCGGGCTTTGCAGGGCATCAAGAATGCCCGCGATGCCGGCCTGAAGACGGGGCTACGCATCACGCTTACACGCGACAACTGGCAAGATGTCCCAGCTCTTTTGAGCCTGGCAGTACAAGAGAACATTCCCAGATTCTGTTTATACCACCTTGTCCCCACGGGCCGGGGAGCGGGCATGGCTGACAGAGACGTCACGCCTGAGCAACGGCGCAGCGTTATCCGTTTGCTGGCTGAGGCGGCAGAGGAGCTGAAAGGTGAGAACATCGAGATTCTGACCACGGACTCGCCCATGGATGGAGCCTATTTGCTGGAACTCTTAAAGGACGACCCCCGACGCGAGAGCGTGCGAAAGCTGCTGACCAATGCAGGCGGCTGCTCCACGGGAGTGAAGGTGGCCAACATCAATCAGCGAGGGGATGTGCACCCCTGTCACTTCATGCCCCAGGTGGTTGTGGGCAATGTAACGGAGCGCTCCTTCCGGGATATCTGGATAGATCATCCCTCTGCACAGTTGCAGGAGCTGCGGGATATCAAGTCCAACCTCAAGGGTGCCTGCGGAAGGTGCGAGTATCTGGACCTGTGCGGAGGATGCCGCCAGAAGGCCTACCACTATAATGGAGACATATTGGCAGAGGACCCCACCTGCATTCTGGAGCAGAAGAGCCTCTGACCAAATTTTTTGGCTATTTGCTTTTTGGTGGCAGTTCGCAAACCATCGGTTCAATAAAATTGTTTATATTGTTCACCGAAAGGTATAATTAAGATCCACTGCAAGATTGTTAGCTACAAAAATAATTGGAGGATGCTAAATGACACACCACGAAGAAAAGAAAGAGAAGAAGGAAGAGAAGGAAGCAAAGGTTGAGCCAGTCAAACTCGGTGACAAGAGAGGCGGCAAGAAGAAGGGACTGCTCGACACTTGCGAGTAGGAGCTTTTGTATCAATAAATCTTTTTTCTAGGTGTCTTTGAGATAACTGGATCACTGCAGTTCATCTGTTAATCTCCGTTCGGTTTCGGAATTATATTGCCAGACCATTTGCCGAAAGGACTATGCACCATGAGGATGACTGTCGATTTCTCCGGCTGGGCGCGAAAGACATCAATAGATGCTTAGTGTCCTGCAAGTATTAATAATAGTTTGCGTTATAATCTCCTCTGAAGGGAATATTTAGGGGAGGGGATTATGGCAAGGAAGGCCA
>JALNZQ010000139.1 GCA_023229165.1 Methanothrix sp. | reverse complement strand
AGACATGTCGATGTCCTTGGCGAACTGCACAAAGCCTTCAAAGCCTGTGTAGGGGCCGCTGTAGTCATAGGAATGCATCTGCCTGGAGGGGATGTGCATCTTCTGGAAGACGTACTTGTCTTTGATTCCCGAACAGAAGAGATCGATCCCCAGATCCTTCACCAGGCGCTCGCATTCGTGATGGCTGTAGTCGTCGATCATCACCTGGCCGTCTTTCATGTGGGGCAGCAGGCCTTCATAGTCCATCAGTCTCGGAATTTTCTCCTTCTTTTTCTGGATAGCGGCATCGTCGTAGGGCGAAACCACGTTAGGATCGCGTTTGTAGTGGATATCGGCCAAGACCTTGGACTGTCCGGTATGAACGATGCTGGAGAGCACACGTCTACCCTCATAGTCATCCCGGTGGGCGAACTCGTAGCCGGCCACGACCACGTCCATGCCCAGGGTCTCGAACATATTCCGGACATGGTGAGCACGTGATCCTCCCACCAGGATCATGACCCTCTTTCCGGCCAGCCTCTTTCGGTACATATCGATGACCGGCTGGATTTTGGCCATCTCCTCGGCGATCACTGCCTCGGTCTTTTTGGTCAGATCCGGGTTGTCGAAGAAGGCGGCCATATCCCGCAGGGTCTTGATGGTGTCTTCCACGCCCAGGTAGTTGACTTTGAGCCAGGGCACACCGTATTTCTCCTCCATCATGCGGTTGGTGTAGTTGATGGAGCGGTGGCAGAGCAGGATGTTAAGCTTGGCCCGGTGCGCTTTTGCGATATCGTGGAATGAGGCGTCTCCGGTGAACGGACTGACCACTCTGTAGCCGACTCTCTCCAGCAGATCCTTGACCACCCAGTAGTCTCCGCCGATGTTGTATTCTCCAAAGACGTTGACATCAAACGGACCGGGATTTTCCAGCTCTTCAGTTCCCACCAGGTGCTCCATCAGTGAATTGGAGGCGATGTGGTGGCCTGCCGACTGGCTGACGCCGCGGTAGCCTTCGCATCGAACTGGAATGACCTTGATTCTCAGATCGGCTTCCGCCTTCTTGCAGACCGATTCTATATCGTCGCCGATGAGGCCGATGGGACAGGTACAGAAGACAGAGATGCACTCGGGCTTGAAGATGGCATAGGCTTCCCGAATGGCTGCAGCCAGCTTTTTCTCGGCTCCGAAGACGATATCGGTCTCCTTGACGTCAGTGCTCAGGCAATAACCGGCGAAGCAGTCTCTGCCGTCTTCTTTTTTCATGAGATTTCTTCTGCTGCCCCAGGTGAAGTATGCACAACCGATGGGACCGTGAGTGATATGCAAGATATCCTTGATGGGCCCGAAGACCACGCCTTTGGAGCCGGCATAAGCACAGCCCCGGTTGGTGAGGATGCCGGGAATGGTGCGGTTATTGGCCTCGATCTTCTGCTCGACCTCGCAGGAATCTTTGACCACCACGTGCTTGCTTCTCACCTCAATCGTCTTCTTGGGAAGGCTTTTCAGCATTCCCTCCACCACCTGTTTGCTGTGAGCGATGGTTACCGGCTCTTTGGCGCTTGGGACCGCACTTTCCACTACGCGCTCCACTGTTTTTTCGACTCCGCTCATGATATGGCCACGCTCCCTCTCTCGCCGGTTCTTATCCGGACGGACTCTTCCACCGGGCAGACGAAGATCCTGCCGTCGCCGTAGTTTCCAGTCCGGTTGACCTTGGTGATGACTGCCACCACTGCCGGGACGAATTCGTCTTCCACCATGATCGAGATCATCCTCTTGGGAATGAATTTCATGTTCTTATTCGACGAATCAAGCTGGGAAGGATGGGGAATTTGCAGGCCTTTCTGCTTTCCACGACCGCTGGCTTTGTAGACTGTGATGGATGGGATGCCGATGACCTCCAGGGCGTCTTTGGTGCACTCCATCTTGTTCATCTGGATGACGGCCAGGACTTCTTTCATCTACAGCCCCCGCGCACCGGTCCGGATGGTGTAGGTCTCCTCGACGGCAGTCACAAAGATCTTGCCGTCGCCGATGTTGCCCGTGCGCGCAGCGCCCTCGATGACCTTGACTGCCTTCTCCAGATCGTCGTCGCCGACTACCAGCATGAGCATAGTTTTGGGCAGATTGTCGTAGACGACACTTCCCACCTTGATGCCCTTCTGCTTACCCCGGCCAAAGACCTCGACTCTGGTCAAAGCGGTAAAGCCGCCGGCTTCCAGGCTGTCGGCCACCTTGTCCACGGCCTCAGGACGGATGACGGCGCGGATCATTTTCATTCCATAACACCCCACTGCATCATGACCTCTTCCAGCTCTTCATACTCCATGGGCTGGGGGATCACGAACATCTCATTCTCGTCCACAGCTTTAGCCAGAGCCAGGTAGGCCTTGGCCTGATCGGAGTCAGGGGCATACTCGATGACAGTCTTCTTGTGGATCTCTGACTGGTGGACGACATTGTCTCTGGGCACGAACTGGATCATTTGGCTGCCGATCTTCTTGGCAAAGGCCGAGACCAGCTCCTTTTCTCGATCGACGTTACGGGAGTTGCAGATGATGCCGCCCAGGCGCGTTCCGCCTGACTCTGCGAACTTTTGGATGCCCTTGCAGATGTTGTTGGCTGCATAAAGGGCCATCATCTCGCCCGAGGCCACGATGTAGATCTCCTTCGCTTTTCCTTCCCGGATGGGCATGGCAAATCCGCCGCAGACCACGTCGCCCAGGACATCGTAGAATACGTAGTCCAGGTCGTCGGTATAGGCTCCCAGGTTCTCCAGCAGCCCAATGGAGGTGATGATACCTCTGCCGGCGCAGCCCACGCCAGGCTCCGGTCCGCCGGACTCAACGCATCTTATGCCGCCAAAGCCGACCTTCAGTACGTCTTCCAACTGTACCTCGCCTTCTTTTCTCAGAGTGTCCAGAACGGAAGGCTGCCTTCTGCCGTTCATGAGCATCTTCACTGAGTCTGCTTTGGGATCACAACCGATCTGCATGATCTTCTTGCCCATGGTCGAAAGGGCTGCGGTGAGATTCTGGGTGGTGGTCGACTTGCCAATGCCGCCTTTGCCGTAGATGGCTATTTGCCTCATATTACACCTAATTAATTTTATTTAATATCTTATATTCAAGTCTGGGGAGCGCTGCGCCAGCTCCGCCGCCATGCTGGGAGGTTAGGGGGAGACCCCCAACTTCCAGGAATGTGCCATTGAATGGAGTGCTTGTCCGTGTCTGCGGTAGTCTTCGCCGTCTCACCTCCAAGATAGCGGTGGGACCGTGGATATAAGGAATTATTTGAGAAGATGGCGGTAGATATCGGAATTGTGCAGAGGGATTGTGAAAAGATATGAGAAGAGATTAACAACAAGTGAGCTGGATAGAACATATAAATAATGAAATATAATGAAATCATGCTTTTGATCGATCTGGGTTAAATAATTGTTTTGATATGAGGCCGTCAAACTTAAGAATGAATAAGTGCACATTTCTTGATGGCAAAAGGAGCAATGAGGCGTGGATCAAATATGAATAATGAAAATAATTCGGATAATATTAAATCATATTTAAAAGATATAAGCAAGGAATATAAAACAGGGATCGCCAAAGAACACGCATATCGTCCACATCTCAAAAATTTGATCGAATCTTCTGATTCTCGATTAATCGCCGTAAATGATCCGAAGCGTGTTGATTGTGGGGCTGTAGATTTTGCAGTAAGGCGCGATGGACTGCCCATAGGATATATAGAGACAAAAGATATCTGGGTATCACTCGATGAATCGGAAAATTCTGAACAAATACAGCGATATCTTAAAGCATTACATAATTTCGTTCTTACCAATTACCTAGAGTTCCGTTGGTATGTAGATGGACAGTTACGAAAAACCGTATTATTGGCAAAAAAAAGGAATTCCAAGATCGAACCTTCACATCAAGCAATTAAAGAGGTATTCGCTCTTCTGAATGGGTTTCTAAATCAAGAACCAGAAAAAATCATTAATGCGAGTCATCTTTCGTCCCGTTTAGCATGCATAGCAAAAGAGATTAAAGATGTCGTTATAAAATCTTTTGAGATAAATAAAGCTACACAACAGATTCGAGATCTAAGGAATGCGATCTCAGACGTACTCATTTCTGAAATTAGCTTACCTGAAAACACAGGAGAATTTGCTGATATGTACGCCCAAACGATTGTATATGGTTTATTTGCAGCTCGCTGCAATCATCATGGTTCTGAACCATTTAAACGTCTTGGTGCTGCTGAGGAAATTCCTAAAACGAATCCATTTCTACGCAGGCTTTTTGGAACAATAACGAGCGATGAAATGGACGAAGAGCCGTATATCGACTATGTGAATGACTTGGTCCAGATTTTGAATAATACGGATATTGACGCAGTATTGAAGTATTTTGGCGAGACCGGAGGGCAAGGAGATCCAGTAATACATTTTTATGAAACATTTTTGAGCCTATATGACCCTAAAATTCGAGAAGAAAGAGGGGTCTATTACACTCCTGATTCAGTCGTGTCATATATTGTTCAGTCAGTAGATCATATACTGAAGAAGGATTTTGAACTAGAAGGAGGTCTTTACGATTCGACAATGAATGAATATGAGCGAGAAAAATTTTTTACCGATTACAGGATGAAACCAGAAGATGAACAATTGCCTAGGACTGTCAAAGCTGAATGCCCAAAAGTGCTTATTCTTGATCCCGCATGTGGTACAGGAACTTTTCTCTATGGAGTGATTAATCACATTCGAAAAGGATTTATGGATGGCATGGGGGCAGGTTATTGGTCAGGTTATGTTAAACGTTATCTTCTACCACGTATTGTGGGATTCGAATTCTTAATGGCACCTTATGCCATCGCCCATTTAAAATTGGCCATGCAATTAAAAGGATATGATTTGCCAAAGGAAATACAGAACGAATGGTGTTATAAATTTGATAATGATCGTTTAGGTATATATCTTACAAATACTTTAGATGAAGCTGAGCATATCTGGAAAACGTTATATGGACCATTTCGGACAATAACGGACGAGGCAAATGAAGCATCCGTAGCTAAGATGGATATGCCTATCATGGTTATAATGGGCAACCCACCCTATTCAGGACAGTCCCTAAACTCAAGTTGGGAAACTATAAACGGAAAGAAGAGGCATAATTTTATTGGAAAACTGTTAGGAGATTACTATTTTGTAGATAATAATCCCATCCACGAAAGACAAAATAAATGGCTGCAAGATGATTATGTAAAATTCGTGCGTTGGGCTCAGTGGAGGATCGAACGAACTGGATATGGTATCATAGCATTTATTACAAACCGCAATTATATAGAAAATCCGACATTTAGAGGTATGAGATGGAAGTTATTGCAGGCTTTTGATGATATATATGTTCTAGATTTGCATGGATATTATTTGGGGCGCTCCCCAGATGGATCAAAAGATGGGAACGTTTTCAATATAAAAAAAGGTGTAGCTATAAGCATTTTCATAAAAAAATCATTGACCCACAAAAAACCTGCCACTGTCCATTATGCAGAAATTTGGGGAGCAAAAGAAGAAAAATATCTATGGTTGCTTGCCAATAATATCGACACAACTGATTGGAAATGCTTCATTCCAGGATCACCTGCGTATTTATTTAAGCCACAGGATGAAACACTTAAATCAGAATATAATAATGAAATAAGTATGAAAGATATATTTTTAAAAACTAGTGTTGGTTTTGTGACCGCAAGGGATAAATTTGTAATTGATTTTAACAGGAATTCTTTGGAAGAGAGAATTTCGGACTTTAGGAATTTGAGCATTGCAGACCAATACTTTATTGATGCATATAAGTTGAAAAATACTACAAGCTGGAATTTTTTAGAGTCTCGGAGACTCATGGCACAATGTGCTGAATGGAAGCAGTATATCAAGATTTGTTCATATCGACCATTTGACAGTAGATATGTATATTATTCACGGTTGCTTTTAGATAGACCAGTGTATAATATAATGCAGCACATGCAAATAGAAAAAAATTTGGGTTTAATTACTGCCAGAAGTAATAAATCGAATGATATGGATCATTTCTTTATTACATCATCCATTATGGAAACAAAATGCGGTGAATCCACAACCCAATCGAATATTTTTCCATTATACTTGAGAACAGATTCTGAAGATATTTCAAACAAGGGACTGCAGCAAAATATAGAAGAGGGTGTATTTCGACTTTCTGGTGGAAAAGGCCTCTTGATAAATTATAAATCAGAATTTATCAAATATATTGAGAATAAACTAAGACTAAAATTCATTTGTGAGGAATACGGAGATTTGAAAACCACGTTTGGTGCAAAAGATATGCTTTTTTATATTTATGCGATATTTTATTCACCAACATATCGAATCAGATATTTTGAGTTTTTAAAGGATGATTACCCTAGGATTCCAATAACATCAAATCCCGATTTGTTTCGAACCCTTTGCGAGTATGGGAAAAAATTAGTTGCTTTGCATCTTCTGGACTTTTCTGATCACGGGAATACAATTAGCTATCCGATACATGGAGATGATAAAGTAGAAGGGCGATACCCAACTTATGAACCAACCAACGATAATATTGGCAAAATATATATAAATGATAAACAATACTACGATGGCGTGCCTTCCGATGTTTGGACATTTCGAATAGGGGGCTATAGGGTATGCTACAACTGGCTGAAAGCGCGCAGAAATCTCCAACTAACGATTGATGATTTAAAGCATTTTGAGGGAATATTGATTGCGATTGACGAGACGCTAAAGATTATGGAAAAAATAGATGAAGCAATTCCAGAATGGCCCATTAAATGATGAATACTTTATGCAGTGGATTGATCTTGTCAATTTGAAAAAGATTGAGAACCAATATCATACTATTTTATAAAGTGCTAAGTTCCAACTCAATCTTCCAAAGTCCGAAGATGATTCGTGCATGAAATGCGGTGACTTTTGTCCACAACGTCGTAATTGTACATTCCAGGCCCCCCATGCCGCCAGTCC
>JALNZQ010000138.1 GCA_023229165.1 Methanothrix sp. | reverse complement strand
CAGGTCATACTTTTCCTGGTGCATGAGAGCTGTGCCCAGGCCATTGTAGGCGGCGGCGTCAGGAGCGATCTGCAGGGCCCGCCCGTACCACTCTGCTGCCTTTCTGTATTCGCCCTGATCCAGATGGGCCTTCGCGATCCAAGCAATAGGAGCAGATTGCCAGTCCTGATCCAGGAGTACCTGATTCAGTCTTATCAGCTCCGAGTAGTAACCGCGCCTCTGCAGATAGCCGCTGATACGGGCTGTCACGGCGATGGCACTGCCTTGATCCTCTGCCGCCAGATAGTGACCGCGCGCTTCCAGCAAGACGTCTAAGCGAGAGAGCCCCAGCTCTGCAGAGCGCCCGGATTCGGCCATATCCCTGAAGAAATCGCCCGCCGCCTTCTGCGCGGCGCGTTGCTCCTCTAAGCTCAAGGCCGCCAGGAGTGAGGCGCGAATGGCGGAGGGCACTGCCCACAGCTTTCCGGCTGCGTACGCTAACGATAGATTCTGCCACGCGTCGGCGTTGGCGGCGGCCTGCTCTTCCGCCACACCGGAGACGGCTACCAGGCCCGCCGGGCTTATTGCGATGCTAAAAACCGCGGCCTGAGAGAGGGCATGGCTGGAGGAAGAGCTGAGGCGAGAGACAAGCTTTGCCAGCGGATCTTCATCTGCGGCGAGATCACCCAGGCTCAAGGCCTTGCCTGTTTGGGCCAGGCGAGCCGGATGGCCCATGGCCGTGAGATGATGCGCGGCAAGAGCGGCATAAGAGATCTCGCCTCTTTTATAGCGAGCCGCCAGGCCCTCGTCCTGGAGAAGATATCTGATGAATGCCGCCTGGCCCAGGCCCTCCAGCTTCCACTGCACCGCGCGGGCCGGTAAGCTCAAGGCATCCGCTGGCAAAGCGCTGCAGGTTATGATGGCGCGGCCTGTTGTCATGCCGTCTAGCATCTTTAAGTAGAACTCGGCCAGATCAGGATCGGAAATTTTACCGGTCTTGCCGTTCAGGTCCAGATCATCCCAAACCATCAGGATGCGAGAGGTTTTCAGCACTTCCACCAGGCTTTGCAGCCTCTCTCGGACAGAGCGCCCCGGATCTTTGAGGCTTTTTGCCACGACCTCTTCACCCATTTCGCTCAAATGGCCCACTGCCGCCTCCAAAATCCGGGCAGAGCTTATGCGGTTATGTGGCGAGCCGTAAATGGGCAGAACGCTGTAGCCGGCTGGCGCCAGCAGGCGGGCTAGATGAGTAGCCAGTGTGCTCTTGCCTACGCCGTCTGGGCCGGTGATGATCAGAGTCTGCGCCCCACCCTCTCGCAGGGCGGCAGCGAGCTGCTGCAGATCGCGTCTCCTGTTCACAAAGCGCTCTGCTCTGCCTTCCGTCAGTCCCGGCAGGGCAGGCTGCTCTTGGCAGAGGTTGGCCGGCGCAGCCGCTCTCTCTTGTGGGTCGTAAATCTTGGGCAGATCATAGATCGAGTACAGCACAGGAACTGAAACGGGAACCGGAGCAGAAGTGGTTGCAATCTCCTGGCGCACAGATAGAAGCGCTCTGTCCATTGATTGACCCGTTGTCAGGGCCCGGTACAGGGGCCTTGTAGCTGATGTTGGTGCATTCCAGGCCACTGCCAGAGGAATGCTTTCTGCCAGCCTCTGGCAAAGCCGATGCAGGGCTGATGTTGGTTCGCTCTGCCGACCGCCAAGAATGATGCCCACAATGCCTGTGTCCTTCAGGGCTGCGGCCAGCTCCTCAGCCGACCTTAGATCGGCCCGGCCCGCCGGTCCCTGCATTGAGAATGCCTCGCTGCCACCGGACACTTTTCCCAGGCCCGCCAGGTGCACCAGATGGGGCCTAAAGGATTCTGCCCTGTCCTTCAGTTCTTCCCAGGTGCCGCTCTCGCAGATCCTAAGTGTCATGTCCAGACCCTCCGACGCCTTTTGGATCGATTGCTCTTCCTCTTCATAATCCAGCGGCTCAGCAGCTAAAAAGAGTACCCGCAAAGGCCCCGGCGTCAGCGGGGTAGTGGAGGCAATTGGCCCGTCCGCTGTCTTTGGCAGGCGAATGACGGCGAAGCAGTCACTGCCTTCCGGCTGCCTGGAAAGATGGAGCAGCTCCCAGGGAAGTTGCAGCACTTCCGGGATTCCCGAGGCAACCGTCAGCCGTGCACCCGGCAGAATCATGGCTGCAAAATCCTGCCAGCTCGCCTCTAAGAAGAGATGAAATAATCCGTCACGAAGGATGGTCAGATAGCTTTTCGCTCCCGCCAGGCCAGCGCCCTGCAAAAGTGAGACGTACTGAGATGCAGTCTCCAGTACCTGCTGAGTCTGAACGGGCGTGAGCGTTCTCTCTGCTACGACATTGCCCTCAATTTGGATTTTATAGGCAAAAGTCCTGGCGGCGGCGGTTCCCGCCTCTGAAACCGTGATTGTGATATTTTGCATATTTATTATTACCCTCTGTATTTATTTCAAGGCCGTCCGGGCCTTCAGCTCGCAATAGTCCTTGGGCTCCAGATGCACGACCACATCCCTGACCCCCGGGATCTTGCTCTTTATCATGCTCTCCACATCTTCACCCACTTTATGAGCTGCATCTATGGAAAGCGACGAGTACACTCCAATATGCAGATCCACAAAAATCTCTCCTGTCATGCCGCGTGTGCGAACGCCGTGGCAGGTGCAGACTCCCTCTACCGACTTTGCCAGATCGACTATCAAGCTTTCTTCGACCAGAGCTTTGTCCAGCAATACCCGGGAGTTGTCTTTTACAATCTCCAGGCCTGTCAAGAATATCAGGCCGCAGATGAGCAAGGCAATGACCGGATCGGCCAGAGGATAGCCCATCTTGACGGCAAATAGTCCCAGGATGACGCCAACGGACGCGAAAATGTCGCTTCGCGTATGCATGGAATCTGCCACCAGGATGCTGCTCTTCAGCTTCTTGCCCAGGATATATTCGTAAGCCGAGACGCCGGTATTGATGAGCAGGGTTATGCCCATAACTGCGAAAGACAGTTCGGTTATCTGAGGGGCGGACTGGCTTTGCAGGCGATTCACGGCCGCCAAGACCAGTTGAATAGAGCCGGCAAATAGCAGCACGGCTATCCCCAGAGAGGCAAAGGTTTCGAACTTGGCATGGCCGTAAGGATATTCTTTGTTAGGAGGGCGGGCCGCCAGGGCGATGCCCACCAGGCCGATGATGTTGGATGTGCCGTCGAAGAGAGAATGCAGGCCGTCTGCGCTCATGCTCAAAGAGTTGGTGAGAAGTCCGTAGCCTCCCTTGACAAGGGCAGTGGCTATGTTAATTGCAAATATTATTATCAGTATGCGTCGAACCGTCTCATAATATGCCATCATGATAGATATGCCTGGAGCTAAATCACCGTAATCACTGCGGGCAGGTCCATGTCCAGCAAGTCCTCCTGTACCAGGACCCTGCGGTTGCCTTCCCTGTCCACGAGGGTCAAATTGTGCAGATGCCACTCACCCGTCTCATTGGTTGGGGGAAGAATCATCGTTGTGCTGTAATATCCGTCCTTTGCCGTTCCCGAGGCGAGGGTTTGAGCAGAGAAGAGTGCATCAGCTTCCTCTCCCGACGGGCCGGAAAATGCCGCCTCTGCCGCCCAAACGCCCTGGTCGTCGATGAGGTGAGCGGTCAGGTTGATGATCTGGGGCGAAGCGGCGGAGAGTTGCTGCGGCTGGAAAGTGAAGCTCGCAACGCTCGGCGGCTGATCGTCTGCCAATGGGCCCACTGCCGTGCTTTGGGGCGGGGTCAGGGGATCGGCTGTGCCAGCGGAGGAAAAACATTCGCTGCTGCTGCCGATCTTTACGGTCTTCTCAATGGAAAAGGAGCCCACCAGATCCTCTACGCTCTTGCCGTAGGCGGAGGCAGGCGATGCGGCGGCGAGCAGCAGGAGAAGGACTAAAGCTAGAATTCGAGAATTCAAACTGCGTTCACCTTTATTGCATTTGGCTGGGTGAGACAAATATCTTTTGCTGGGTGAAACCAGCACGCTGGAAAATCCTAATTACTATCAGAGTCGATTAATTCGTAGTGATCCAATCCGGTGACCAGTTCATCGCGGGCCGCTCCGACGGCGTGGTCGGTGCTGTTGTTCCCTGGCGAGGCGCTTTTGCGGGCGTCGCCCCGGCGCATATCTTTCACGCCGCAGGCACGCACAACCTGCGCGTGGGTGGCCTGGCCTGCAAGGTGGCCTACATGCCTGTTGTGCCGCATCTCCGATACCTCCTGGTCCATTGCCTATGTCGCGCTGCCTTTGGGCAATCTTCCCGGGCCGGGGGATCGCGGCAGCCCCCTGATTCAGGATGGCCGCGTTGTAGGACTTATGCACTCCATCAACATGCATAACTGGAAGGGGATCGCCATCTCGGCAGAGATGATAATGCGGGAAATTAATGTCTATTATCTTCAGCACTTGGCAAAGATCTCCATGTCGCTACCATCCGGATTCATGCGCATTATTGTGGCATTAAGGATGAATAATAATAATCGCTGCAAATGTGACCGGATCTTATAAAAAGTTGATCTGGAATTCAAGAATATTTGCAGCGAATTGGTGTGATGGCATGATTGAGATTTCAGTAGTAGATGAAAAGCCCCAGATGGTGGCAGGAATGAGACGAAGAGGGCATTACAAAGAGATAGCGAAGATGCTGCCCGCTCTCTTTGAATATGTTATGGGCCGCGGGGCGAGGATTGCCGGCCCTCCCCTCTACCTCTGGCATGAGACGAGCGTTGAGGATGCCCAGAGAGCCGACGAGGCAGGCAATGCCGACATAGAAGTGTGCGTACCCATTGCCGAAAAGATCCCTGAGAATGATGATATCAAGTGCTACGAGCTTTTCGGCGGACGGATGGCCAAGATAGTTCACAAGGGCCCTTACGAAGCCTGCGGGCCGGCCTACGAGAGGCTCTTTGCCTGGCTTCTGGAAAACGACCTGAAGCTAACGGGGCCCATAAGAGAAGCTTACCTGAATGATCCCAGAGAGGTTGCCCCTGAGGAGATTCTCACCACCATCTATGCGCCCATCGGCTAATGATTTGTGTCAATAATTTCGACTTCTATCTATCTATTTTTCGTCTGATTGCCCCGGACAGATTATTTATCCCAAGGCAGCAATTTCCTCTTGATGTCCTCCGATAAATTTAACCCAGAATCCTGGATAAGCGATATCCTGTCCATGTACCGGGAAGCCGATCCCGCTCATGATTTTTCGCACATCTTGCGAGTTTACAAAAATGCCAGGATAATCGGCCAAGAGGAGGGTGCGGACATGCAAGTGCTGCTGCTGGCCGCGCTGCTACATGATGCGGGATCGGAAAAAAAGCACACATCGAAGCAGGGCGAGCCTGAGGGCCGGGGGCATAAGGCGGTGGAGGCTTTCCTGGAGTCCATTGGGCTGGAAAGAAAGGCAAGAGAGGAGGTGCTCTATGCCGTAGATGTGCACCGCTTTTCCAAGGGAATTGTTCCGGTTACTCTGGAGGCCAGGATACTTCAGGATGCTGATCGGCTGGATGCTCTGGGCGCTATTGGAATTGCCCGGGTCTTTCTCACGGGAGGAACTTTGGGAAGAGAGCTTTACCATCCTGACGATCCCTTCTGCCGGGCCAGAGAGCCGGACGACACGAAATGGAATTTGGATCATTTCTACAAAAAGCTGCTCAAACTGGAGTCGGGCATGCATACAAAGAGCGCCAAAAGGCTTGCTGCCGGAAGGACAGCGGTTTTGAGAATATACCTCCTAAACCTGGAAGAGGAAATTGGAAGCATGAACGAGCCACTGAAGAGCTCGCATCAAGGTATCTAGAAAATGTGAAATAATTGGAGTATGTTTTTCATCCGCGTTCGGAGATCGATGCCCGGTTGGCAAAGGCTTTGGGCGAGGACGTCCAATTTTCCGACATCTCTGCGAATATCAAGCTCATTCGCTCTGTGAAGTCTGATTTTGAGATCCGGCTCATCCGCGAGGCGGCACGGATTTTGGATGCTGGGATCTAGAATGTTTAACTCCGGCAAAAGAGATTAGTAATGGAATACCCTGGTGTAACACATGAAAGAGAAGTGGCTCATGGCCGAAGGGTCGTGGCAGGATATAAAGCCCATGATCACCACCGCTCTCGAGTCTGGCTTCGACTGCGTGCTGGTGGATAGGGAGAACATCGAGCGGGTGAGGGAGCTGGGCAAGATCAAGGTGGCCTGCTTTGGTGTAGAGAGAGGGACGGAGGATATTTTCGTTGTGGGCAAGGGTGGCGAAGGCGATGGATCCGTAGAGCTACCCAAAGACCCGAGCAGCTCTCTGGACGGGGCTCTCGCCAAGACGGTTTCCGGGAAAAAGGCTGCTTATGTGGTCATTGCCAACAAGAAGTACGAAGAGTTCGCCGTGGAGATGGGCAGGAACGTAGACTATCTTCTCGTCATCGGCACGGACTGGAAGGTCATTCCCCTGGAGAACATGATTGCTGGATTGCAGGGCGCAGAGGTTATGATCATCAGCGGCGTCAAGACGGCAGAAGAGGCACGTTTGGCAATGGCTACACTGGAAAAAGGGGCCGATGGGGTGCTGCTGGATAGCCATGATCCTTCTGAGATCAAGAGGGTCATGGACGCGGTCGAGCAGTCGGAAAAAGGACGAATAGAGCTGGTTTCGGCAACTGTGACCGCAGTCAAAGCCGTGGGCATGGGCGATCGGGTCTGCGTGGACACGGCCAGCATGATGTCTTTTGGAGAGGGCATGCTCATCGGCTCCCAGGCCAAAGGATTCTTCCTGGTTCACAGCGAGTCTGAAGATAGCCCCTACGTGGCAGCGCGGCCATTCCGGGTGAATGCCGGCGCGGTGCACGCTTACATCCGGGTGGGAGAGAAGACGCGCTACCTCTCCGAGCTAAAATCGGGAGATGAGGTTACCATCGTTAGCAAAGAGGGCCTGGCCAGAACGGCCATAGTTGGCCGCGCCAAGATCGAGAAGAGGCCTATGATCCTCATCGAGGCGGAGGCCAATGGGCAGAGGATAAGCACTCTGCTGCAAAACGCCGAGACC
>JALNZQ010000137.1 GCA_023229165.1 Methanothrix sp. | reverse complement strand
ATATTCTCGCAAGGCTGCCTATTAGGGGAAAGCGCCGAAAATCCGCATTTGAAGACCTTTAGAAAACTTTATAACTTCCGTAGACATCCAGAAGTAGCACTCAGATGGAGACCCGCTTCATGCCCGTCGAAACCCCCGAGGAAGCAAGCACGTTTATTAGAAAATGGATGGAAGATAGTAAGGTCTTCAAGAGCGAAAGCAGCAATGATGCCTTTTTTTTCCAGTATGATGGTAACGTGGCCGGAGAAATCGAGTTCTCGATTCAACAACCAAAGGAGTTGGTAAGGGTTATAGGCGTATTATCAAGAATGGCTATCGACCCTGAGCACCTAGAAAAGCTAAGTACCGTTGATGAGAAGGCGCGGGAAAAAATCTTTGCGGATATTGCGGAATATCTTATATTCTTGCCGCCCAACTTTGCATTTGAGCCCACTCCAGGAAATCCAAAATCTATCTTCTTTGTAAAAGAGATAACATACGACGAGTTGACTGAGGGACGATTAAACGCAGCTATGAATCAAATATGTCGTGGCTTGATATTTACATCAAATAAGCTCACAGAAAAATTAGGGGAACTCGCAACGGAGTGATATTGTGATTCATACAAATTGTTGCTCCAAATCCGCATATTCTCTTATTACTAGACCACCTACAAATGAGGTCAGAAAAGATCCCTCTATTTCGCAATGGCAAGTGCGTTCTCGGTCTTCTTCTCTCGCGTGGTCTTCTCCAAAGGTCGGAGTAAGGATTGATAATCGATCTACGAGATGGCAAAAAAAGGTTGCATCGTTCAGCTCACCACAGTCCATAAATATGAGTAATGTATATAGGTACCACCGTGAAGGTGCTATGTCATTTGGTCCGCGTGATCCGATTGAATCCATTCATGGAAGGGATATCGAGATCCCCCAAATTGAAATGGTGCGCGCCTATTTAGACCAATATCCCGAGTTGTCTGAGTTACTAAATAGCACCTCAAGAGAGTCACGGCAGACATTTGGGCCACAAGCACAACTATCGCTAGAAATTTATCACGATATTGAAACAAACGACAAATATCTTACCTTATATGTAAGGCAAAGCCGATATGATCCAGATACAATGAAGAGGATCAAGCAAATAAGGAGAAAATATAGAGGCTTAGCTAAATCAACTAATGGCAGATTCTTACTCACAACAGACTTCCGTTCCCCCAGGTAGCTTTACATGACCTTTAATTGGAAAGAGTATCTTGAGCTAGCTCAATATCTCCAAGGCAAAATCGAAGTGTGTTATTCAGAAGAGTCTGCCAGACGCGCAGCCGTTAGCCGGGCTTATTATGCAGCGTTCTGTTTTGCTCGAAATTATGCGCACGATCATTGTGGGCGCTCTAAGGGAAAGGGCCCAAAAGAACATGCAGATCTCATAGGTTTCTATACAATACTCGGTACTACAAGACAGAATTTTGCGGATATTGCAGAGAACCTTGACGAGCTAAGACAATGGCGCAATTTTTGCGATTATGATGACAACATAATGCGAAATCTTAATGATCTTGCGGCAGACGCGCTAGACGATGCACAAGAGATAATAGATATGTTAACATAAATGTGGAACGGTTTCATCCCACTTTCTCCTTTAGCCTTCGTTTCGCACTCTGCAGCAACGTAATCCGCTCATTTTCTCCACGATGGGGGCCATTAACATTTCCAGGAGTTTATTTATCTGCGTTTCAGAAATAGTCTAATCACCAGGCAGCGTAGCCGAATGTGCTGTGGCCACCGTCTCGCTGGCAGACAGGTCCTTCCATGTCAAAATTCATGGCATCGAGCTGGGCGTCCGAGATGCATTTCCACGGCTGAACAGTCGTGGCCCATTGAAGCAATCAATCCTTATGAAATAGAAGCTTGGGGCCGGAAGAGATACATATCAGGTGTAAAGTGTGACTGTAAGAAGGACCAGACCCGAAATTACAGTTTGTACTTTTGTTTTTCTGATATAAATATTAAAAAAATATTGTATTATACATCGCCTCGCGCGATCTTGCCCGCCAATAAGATATCATTGATAATGTCCTTGCGAAGTCCTTCATATTCGTCAGGACTAAGGGTTTTTTGCAGGAACTCTTCAACCTGATTATAGCAAAACATAACCCCTGCAGAAATTCGATGCAATTCTCCACATAGCTGTTCAAGTGATTTGCATCTAGGATCTTCTGAGTATTTCTCCGTATATTTTTTAGCTTCATTTCTGCATAATCTCAACTGAGTATCCATTGCCAATATGTATTGCATGCGTTCTCGCATAAGCTCTCTAGCGTTTTCCAAAAATTTCTCTTTAGGGCCGCATCTCAATTGTTCGAGTTGAGCAACTTCCGGAATATGTACTGCTGAAAGAAATTTCCATTCATTTTCGTGAAGATCCACCTTTGTCTTAAAATATAATAGCCAGCCATCTAATCCGATTTCATTATCCATGACACAGAGCCTCTCATGTGATTACCATTTCTATTGACTGGCATCCTCATTAAAAAAACTTCTGCCACACTCTCCTTTAAATATCGCATATGCGAATCTCGTGGATAGATCGCTTAAATCCAGAAAACTTGCATCAGGATTTGTCCCCCGCCGTATTCAAATTATATTAATATTTATTGTTATATAATTTATAGAATCATGGGCATTTTATCTTGGTAACGTATTCTATTCGAATGTGATCGTGATCGCGGTTTGTTTCAAAATATCTTTTTAATTCTTGAAAACCTTCTGAATCGACTCCAAATATTATGTCATCATGATTTGTCCTGCAGCCGTCCGAATAATATTGTGGATTTGTAATATACCCAATTATTCTTAACGCAAATTTTATTGCATCATAGCTGATCTCTTTTTTGTGATTGTTATTATAAAATGATGCTAAATCGTTGATATTGCAGATAATCTTAATCGGTCCAAAATGGCGAAAATGATACTCTAAATACGCATGCAGGATGCTATTTCTAAAAATTCTTACTTCATTTTTCATTTCTTCGGGGATTCCATAAGGATCTGGTGCAGTTTCTAGTATCCTCGACAAATCTATTTCTTCATCTCTCTCTGGTGAAAAGAGGGGTTTTGCATCGATCAAATCCTTTTTATTAAACTGCCTATAACCTTCCATTTCTTCGCTCATGAGTTGTCATTATTATGAATGATGTTTGAGTATAAATAGAATCTTAGAATATTATGGATTTTGTCGTAAGAGAACTCGATGCCCGATGCATGGGGGGCAATGAGACTTAGATTCGCATCGGACCGGTTGATGATAGGGAACGAGTCTAATCCTGCTGCGCCTTCCGTACCGAGCGCAGCACAAGCTCCCTGGACCTGATGGCAAAACTGACCGCGCAGGCGCAAACGGCATCGAGCAGCCAGAGCCTGCTGGGCATTGAAGGAGCGGCAGCCGAATGCTATTTTTCCCGGTTTGCCAACCTGTTGAAAGAAGGCGGAAAAGACTTCTCTTTTACAGATCGAAACCGCAGACCACCGAAAGATCCCGTGAATGCAGTTCTCTCTTACCTCTACGGAATTCTGGTCAAAGACCTGTTTGTCACTCTCTATGCGGTCGGCTTTGATCCATATCTTGGATTCTATCACCGACCCAGATACGGCAGGCCCGCTCTGGCCCTGGACATGATGGAAGAGTTCCGTCCCCTAATTGCCGATTCCGTGGCAATAAACCTGTTTAACAATGAGGAGATTTCCAAGAAAGACTTCATCAAGACTCGCGCCGGAGTTTCTCTGACCTCCAATGGAAAGAAGGCCGTGGTGGCAGGCTACGAACGCCGCATGGAGACAGAGATCGTCCATCCCGTCTTCGGCTACAAAGTCAGCTACCGAAGAGTGCTGGAAGTGCAGGCCCGCCTCCTGGCGCGAACTATCTCCAACGAGATCCAGGAGTATCCTCCCTTCTGCACCAGGTAACGAGGTGACGGCATGGGCGAACTGAAGTGCTACGTAGTCAGCTATGACATAATGGACCAAAAGCGCTTGCACCGGGTGCACAAAACCATGAAAGGCTTCGGAGACCCAATACATTACTCGGTCTTCAGGTGCAATCTAACCGACAGGGGAAAAGCAGAGCTTGTCGCGGCACTCACCGAGATCATCAAACATGACGATGACCGCATAATGATAGTAGACCTGGGACCCCTGGACGGCAGAGCGGAAGAAAGGATAGAGTTCCTGGGCGTGCACCCCACCCAAATGGAAAGCAAGGCTGTTGTAGTCTGACCCGAGCAAGACCCAACCCCGAGTGATACGAAGCAACTAAAGCTTTTTAATCCCACCCCTTCATTCACCAGACCTATGTTCTATCTGGGAGAATACGACGACGAGACGGCCAAAGAGATCAAGAGCTATCTGGATAAAGCCGGCCTCAAGGTGGAGACCAGATCCTGCCTGGTGATGGAAGATGAGACAACTTACACCATCAAGGACAATCTGAGCGCCTTCAAAGAGCTTATCGAGGATAGCGCCCAGTTCGAGCGCTATTTGTCGGCACTAAAGAGCGTCCTGCCCCAGGCCACCACCGAGAATTTCGAGGACCTTTTCTTAAAAGAGCTGGACCCGCTCATGATGGAGAAAAGAGACAAAATCCTGGCGCTATCTGAAAATCCGGAAAGCCTCTCCCCGGAAGAAGGAGAAGCCCTGAAATTCGGCTCAGAGGAGTGGATGAACAACGCCCTTAGCATATCGAGAGCCCGCACTTTTTCCGACATGGTCATTGCCCTAAACGACATAAAGATAGGCGAGCCCATAGAGAATAAGCTGGACGATCCCGTTCTAGAGATAACGGTCGATCCGGATGACTATGAAAACCGGCCGGAGAAGATGAAATGCGATATTGATTTTTATCTGGAGAAGGCAGTCAATATCTTTGTCGATGAGTTTACCACCCCTCTTGCCATCGATCTGAATGACGAGTTTTGGGATGAATATCCCTCGGAAGCCCAGCGCCTCAAGGTCCTGGGATTGCTGATCGAAAAGCTGGCCACATCGCCCACTTCTCGCAAGATGGACTTTGCAGAGTTTGCCGAAGAATGCAGCATGACTTTAAAAGATGAGGGCAGCGTCCTGAACGTTGATGGCGAAGATGTAGCCGAGGAGCTGGCCAGGGTGCTGGAGAAGAGCGGAGTCGTGAAGTGGAAGGGAGACAAGCTCAAGTGGAAGAGCAATAATTGATGGGGCTTGCCCTCTTATGCCAACTGCTTATTTTTTTTTGGTCTTTTAGTGTGAGAGGATCTTTATGATCCATTTATAAGCGGTTTATAAATCTTAAATACTCATGTTTATATACCCTCAGTTTATAAGGGATAATCCGGAGATACTTGAGTATGGAGTCCACAATTAATATTGAGAACGTGGTGGCATCTACCAAGCTGGCTGAAGCGTTCGACCTGCACAAGATCGAGGCCGAACTGGAGGGTGCGGAGTATAACAAGGAAAAGTTTCCCGGACTCGTCTACAGGGTCAAAGCCCCCAAAGCAGCGTTCCTTATATTCACTTCCGGCAAGGTGGTATGCACAGGAGCCAAGAACGTCGAGGACGTTCGCACGGTCATAACCAATATGGCCAAGACACTCAAGTCCATTGGCTTTGAGAACATCGATCTGGAACCTGAGATCCACGTTCAGAACATTGTGGCCTCCGCAGATCTGAAGACGGACCTGAACTTAAATGCCATTGCTCTCGGCCTGGGCCTGGAGAATATCGAATATGAGCCGGAGCAGTTTCCCGGGCTGGTCTACAGGATCAAGGTGCCCAAAGTGGTAGTACTCATCTTCAGCTCCGGAAAACTGGTGGTAACCGGCGGCAAAACACCGGCCGAGTGCGAAGAGGGCGTGCGCATCGTACGAATGCAGCTCGAGAACATGGGGCTGCTCTAATTATTTTTTATTTTTATAAGTTTAGCATTTATTAGAGGCATGAATCATGGCCAGCGGCATGTTTCTGATTCAGAATGACGGAAGCCTGATCGAGATGGAAGAGCAAGCATATCCTTCTGAAGACCACTTGCAGAAGCTGCTTGCTACGTATCCGAATCTCCTTGCAGGAAACCAGATAGATGAAACCAATCCCAGGCGATGGCTGCTCATCTCGCGAGAGGTTGGTCTGCCATCCGAGGAGAAGGGCTTTGATCGATGGTCTGTAGACCACCTTTTCCTTGATCAGGATGCAATTCCCACGCTGGTAGAGGTCAAGAGAAGCAGCGACACACGAATTAGACGAGAAGTCCTGGGACAAATGCTTGACTATGCTGCCAATGCTGTAGTCTACTGGCCAGTTGAAGCAATTCAAGCCAAATTTGAGGAAACTTGCTCAACCCAGAAAGTAGATCCGGATGAGAAACTAAGAAGATTTATTGATGTTTCTGGAAGCCCGGAAGATTTCTGGAAAAAAGCTCAAAAAAACCTTTACGATGGCAGGATTAGAATGCTCTTTGTTGCCGATGAAATCCCTGCAGAACTGAGAAGAATAGTCGAATTCCTAAACGTTCAGATGAACCCTGGAGAGGTCCTAGCGATTGAAATAAAACAATTTGTTGGGACCAATGTGAAGACCCTTGTGCCAAGAATTATCGGGCAGATTGAAAAAGAACCAAGAGAGATAAAAACATGGGACGAAAAATCATTTTTTAATTTTCTTGAAGAGAACAGTGGATCAAATGGTACAGAAGTAGCGAGAGAAATCCTAAACTGGGCCAAAGATAATGGGCTCAGAATAGACTGGGGAAGAGGCATTAGGAGGGGAATGTTTCAGCCTTTGGTAGAAAACGAAGGTCATATCCATCACACAATTTCAATATGGACTCATGGAAAAATCCAGATCGAATTCGTATACATGGAGCCGCCTTTTGATGCAGAAGAGAAACGTCAGGAATTAATGGACCGCCTGAACAAGATCCAAGGTGTTTCAATACCATTAAGTCAAACTGCGGCGGCGCACCCCGCAGCAGAGCTGCGGGGCATGCAAGGCGCCGCCGCCAGGTTAATTGAAATCTAGTAAATTCAATTGTTTGTATCCATCTTTTTCTTCCAA
>JALNZQ010000136.1 GCA_023229165.1 Methanothrix sp. | reverse complement strand
GGTAGGATCTCTAGAGGGCAGGTTCGTTGATGCCACCGCCTTTTTGGGCGAGAACGAGCCGGATTTGCGCGGCGCGCTCAAGAAGTTCGGCTTCTCCCATACCGGTCGCGAAATACTATACAATGGAGCCACTGGAGAGCAAATCATGGCCGATATCTTTGTGGGAGTGATCCTCTATCAGAAGCTCTATCACATGGTCACAGGCAAGATGCATGCCCGGTCACGGGGACCTGTCCAGGTCTTGACCCGTCAACCCACGGAAGGCCGTGCTCGTGAGGGAGGTCTAAGATTTGGTGAGATGGAGAGAGATGTGCTCATAGCTCATGGCGCAGCACTAGCTCTCAAAGAGCGTCTGGTAGATGAGTCGGATAAAGTGACTGAGCTTGTTTGCAGCCACTGTGGCATGATCGCTATCCACGATCGGCGCAGAAATGCGGACTTCTGCCCGACCTGCGGCGCAGATACTGAGATCTACCCCGTGGAGATGAGCTATGCATTCAAGCTACTGCTCGACGAGATCAAATCATTAGGTGTAGCGCCGCGACTGATCCTGGAAGACGCGGTTTAGGTGGAAATATGACGGTTCCCAAGAGAATTGGCAAGATCCGCTTCGGCCTCATCTCCCCACAAGAGTTTAGGAAGATGAGCGTGGTAAAGATCATTACCGCAGATACATACGACGACGATGGTTTTCCTATAGAAATGGGTCTCATGGACCCCCGGCTTGGTGTCATTGATCCAGGGCTGCGCTGTCGATCCTGCGGCGGTCGACCCGGTGAATGTCCCGGACACTTCGGCCATATCGACTTAATTGCTCCTGTAATTCACGTGGGCTTCGCTAAATTGATCAGAAAAGTGCTGCGGGCCATCTGCAGGGATTGCTCGCGTCTCATGCTCAAAGAAAATGAGAAGAATATGTACCTGGGGCAGATCCAGGAACTGGAACGACTGGGGCAGATGACTGACGACACAGTCAATAAGGTCTTCTCAGAGGCGCGCAAGAACAAGACCTGCCCCTACTGTGGTGCGCCCCAGAAGGAGATCAAGTTCGAGCGGCCCCTCTCTTACATCGAAGACGGCCACAAGCTCACTGCATCGGACATTCGCGACAGGTTCGAGAAGATCCCGGATGACGATATCGCCGTCATGGGCATGAATCCCGCGACAGCACGCCCGGAATGGATTATCCTAACTGTGCTGCCTGTACCGCCCGTTACCATGCGGCCCTCCATCACCCTGGAGTCCGGTCAGAGGAGTGAAGATGATCTCACGCATAAGCTGGTGGACATCATCAGGATCAACCAGCGCTTCCAGGAGAACCGCGAGGCAGGTGCACCCCAGCTGATCATTGAGGATCTATGGGAGCTTTTGCAGTATCATGTCACCACATTCCTGGACAATACCGTATCCGGCGTGCCGCCCGCCCGTCATCGCAGCGGCCGGCCATTGAAAACGCTCTCCCAGAGGCTGAAGGGCAAGGAAGGACGTTTTAGAGGATCGCTCTCCGGCAAACGCGTCAATTTCAGCGCCAGGACGGTCATCTCTCCCGATCCCAATCTCAGCATTGGCGAGGTCGGCGTGCCTATGGAAATAGCCATGGAGCTGTCCGTGCCTATGATTGCCAACGCTCGAAACATGGAGATTGTGAAGACCTTTGTGCGACGTGGACCCGAGAGACATCCCGGTGTGAATTATGCCACCCGGCCCGACCAGAGACGCGTCAAGGTCACAGAAAAGAACTGCGAGGAGGTGGCCGAGCAGATCGACATCGGCTGGAAGATCGACAGGCAGCTTGCCGACGGCGATATCGTACTCTTCAACCGCCAGCCCTCTTTGCATAGAATGTCCATCATGTCCCATCGCGTCAAGGTCATGCCCTACAAGACCTTCCGGCTCAACCCGGCCGTCTGCCCTCCCTACAACGCAGACTTCGACGGGGATGAGATGAACATGCACGTGCCTCAAACCGAGGAGGCGCGCGCCGAGGCCGAGATTCTCATGCGCGTGCAGGAGAACATTCTATCGCCCAGATTCGGCGGTCCCATCATCGGCGGCATACACGACTACGTGACCGGCTCATTTCTGCTCACCCATGGCAGAAAGCCGATCGACCGACGGGGTGTTATGGAGCTTCTCAAGAAGTTCGATATATCCGAGCTGCCAAAGCCCGAGGGCGTAGCGGACGGCAAGCCCTACTGGACGGGAAAGCAGGTCTTCAGTCTCGTCCTGCCGCGGGGCCTGGACCTCTCCTTTAAGGCAGATTTCTGCTACAACTGCGATGTCTGCAAAGGTGTGGATTGCGAGAACGATGCCTTTGTGGTGATCGAAGACGGCCAGCTCTTGAAAGGTACCATCGACGCCGAGGCAGTAGGCGCCTTCAAGGGCAAGATAACAGACAGAATAATAAAGGAGTACAGTCCCTCCGTGGCGAGCGAGTTCTTAGACCGGATGACCCGGCTCGCTTTGCGAGGCATCATGCATGCAGGATTTTCCTTCGGCATAGATGATGAGGACATCCCCAAGGCCGCCGTGGATCAGATTGAGGAAACCACAAGAACGGCTCGCGAGAAGAGCAGACAGCTAATCGAAGCCTATAACGCCGGCGAGCTGGAGCCCCTGCCCGGCCGAACCCTGGATGAAACCCTGGAGATGAGAATCATGCAGACACTGGGCAAGGCCAGAGATATGGCAGGCAAGATTGCTGGTCGCCACCTGGGCCTGGACAACTCCGGGGTGGTCATGGCCGTGAGCGGAGCACGCGGCAGCATGCTCAACCTCACCCAGATGGCGGCATGTGTCGGCCAGCAGTCGGTGCGTGGCGAGCGCATCATGCGTGGCTACGCAGGCAGAACGCTCCCGCACTTCCGACCAGGAGACCTCGGCGCGGAAGCGCACGGCTTTGTGGAGTCAAGCTACAAAGGTGGCCTCAATCCTACTGAGTTCTTCTTCCACGCCATCGGTGGTCGCGAGGGTCTGGTGGATACGGCCATCAGGACATCCCAGAGCGGCTACCTGCAGCGCCGGCTGGTAAATGCTCTGCAGGACCTGGAGGTCAGGTACGACGGCACAGTCAAGGAGACGAGGGGCATGATTGTCCAGTTCCAGTATGGAGAAGACGGCGTGGATGCATCCAGACGAGACTACGCCAGCACAGATAACGTCAAGCGCATCATCAAGAGTGTGCTGAAGAAGGAGTCAGCATGATCCTCACAGAAAAAGATATCACAGAGAGGCTGGTGGGGCTTGACCTTCCCCCGAGCATCAAGGAAGCAATACAAAACGGGCTGAAAGGGGTGCCCATAAGCTCAGAGCAACTGACGGATATCACATCCCAGGTGGCTTCCGACTACGAGCACTCTAAAGTGGAGCCATGCGAGGCGGTGGGCGTGGTCGCGGCGCAGTCCATCGGCGAGCCCGGCACACAGATGACCATGCGTACCTTCCACTACGCTGGCGTGGCCGAGATCAACGTAACATTGGGTTTGCCACGGCTCATCGAGATTGTGGATGCAAGAAAAATCCCCTCGACGCCCACCATGACCATAAAGCTTAATCAGGATTATGCCCACGATCGAGACCTGGCAAGAGAAGTGGCCTGGGCCATAGAATCCTCTTCCATTCTCCACCTGGGATCAATAGCCACCGATCTGGCGGAGATGAATGTGATCATTGAGCTGAATCCCAGTGCATTGGAGCAGCGCAAGATCACCGCAGAAGAGGTCGCTTCAAGGCTGAAAGAGGAAACCGGCCTTAATGTGGATCAAAAAGAGAATCTGCTGGTGATGATCCCCAAGGAGCCCTCTTACCGGGAGCTGCTACAGCTAGTAGAGAAGATCAAGAGGCTATCGCTCAAAGGCGTAGAGGGCATCAAGCGCGTCGTCATCCGCAAAGAGGGCGATGAGTACATCCTTTATACGGAAGGCTCTTCGATCAAAAAGGTTATGCAGTTTGAGGGTGTGGACCCCACCCGCATCAAGACCAACAATATAAGTGAGATCGGAGAGGTGCTGGGCATCGAGGCGGCACGAAATGCCATCATAAATGAAGCCACGGACACGCTACGCGAGCAGGGTCTCTCTGTAGACGTGCGACACATCATGTTGGTGGCGGACATCATGACCGTAGACGGGGAGCTGAAACAGATCGGACGGCATGGCGTCTCGGGCGAAAAGGCCAGCGTGCTGGCTAGAGCTGCCTTCGAGGTCACCGTCAATCATATCCTGGATGCGGCCATTCGCGGGGATGTAGACGATCTCAAAGGTGTGACGGAAAACGTAATCGTGGGCCAGCCCATACAGCTTGGCACGGGTGACGTTAACCTGGTGGCAATCAAGAGATGAGGTAATAACGATGATAAACGTAGATAGAGCTCTAAGAAGTTCCATCAGAACAGGAAAAGTGGTGCTAGGATCGAATAGGACCGTTGAAACAGGACTTGACGGACAGGCTAAGCTCATAGTGTTCGCGGTAGATTGTCCTGCGGATGTAAGGATGCAACTGGAGACCGTGGACGTCCCAGTCTACGGTTACCAGGGTATGGGCAAGGACCTCGGATCTGCCTGCGGGAAACCCTTCTCCGTGGCCGCCTTGGCCATCATCGAGCCAGGTGACTCGGAGATAATGGCACTGCAGCGCGAGATCCGAGGTGTTGAGGCATGAGTGAGTTTAAGCTCACCACCGAAGGAATCAGATATATTGCTTTGTTCGAGAGCTTGACTGGCGGCATGGCCAGGGATTGCGTCGTAGATGCGGAGAACGAACGCATCATTTTTGTCATAAAAAAAGGAGATATGGGCGCAGCCATAGGCCGAAAGGGCTCGAACATCAACCGGGTGAAGAAGTCGGTAGGAAAGCAGATAGAGATCGTCGAGTACAGCGACGATGTAAAAGAGTTTTTGGAGAACCTCTTCCAGCCTGCGGCCATAAAGAATGTCATGGTCGTAGACAAGAATAATAAGCGATTGGCTTATGTAGAGGTAGCAAATAAAGACAAAGGCATTGCCATCGGCAGAGATGGCCGAAACATATTAAAAGCCAAGATGCTTGCGCAGAGGCATCACGGCGTTGATGATATCATAATTCAATAAAGAATTGTTGCGATTTACTCAAGGTGAAATAAATGGGAAATGGAATCTATGCCGCCAGGAAACTGGAGAGTGATAGGAAGGCGCTCCGGTGGAGCGATCCTAAGTATATCCGAAGGATGTCGGGGAGCAAGATGAAGGCTGACCCCCTGGGTGGAGCGCCCATGGGAAGGGGAATAGTTCTCGAAAAGGTAGGAATTGAGGCTAAGCAGCCCAACTCAGCCATAAGAAAGGCTGTGCGCATACAGCTCATCAAAAATGGTCGTCAGGTTACGGCTTTTGCTCCGGGCGATGGAGCCATCGGATTCATAGATGAGCATGACGAGGTCACTGTCGATCGTATCGGCGGGCGTCAGGGACGATCCATGGGAGATATCCCTGGAGTCAGATTCAAGGTTATCGCTGTCAATAATGTCTCCCTTCTGGAGCTTGTCCGAGGGAGAAAGGAAAAGCCGGTGAGATGATTTAAATGAAACTATTCGGCAAGTGGGATCCGGCTGAGGTCGAGGTTACTGATCCGAGCGTAAAGGGCTATATGAACCTGGCATCCAAGACCGTCATTCATTCCGGCGGCAAGCATGCCAAACAGCAGTTCAAGAAGTCCGAGCAGCATATCGTAGAGCGCCTGGTAAACAAGTTGATGAGGACGGAGAAGAACACGGGCAAGAAGCTCAAGACTTACGGCATAGTCGAGGGCGCATTCGACATAGTTGCCAAGAAGACCAAGGAAAACCCGCTATCCGTTCTGGCCAAGGCCATAGCCAATGCCGGGCCGCGCGAAGAGGTTGTTCGACTCAAGTACGGTGGCATAACTGTGCCCAAAGCCGTGGATACATCTCCTCAGAGGCGCGTGGACACCGCCCTTATGTTCCTAGCCAAGGGCACTCATGCAGCCTCCTTTAAAAAGGCCAAGACGGCTGAGGCAGCGCTGGCGGACGAGATCATATCCGCAGCCAACCGCGATGTCAAGAGCTACGCCATCAACCACAGGGACAGTGTGGAGCGCGTGGCAAAAGCGGCGAGGTAAACTAGGTTTTTTGTTAGAAAAGTAGGCGCTGAAAAGGCGCCTATTCAAGTTTATTTTTTCACAATTTAAATTGCCATACAGGTTGTAACGACTTGATTTGCCCAATCTCGCAGGTCTGCATCAGCTTCTCTGATCTTTCTATCGACAAGAATGCACTTGACCGTCATTGCGTCGTCATACGTCTCCAGATCCGTGCAAAGTGCTAGATCTGTAGAAGATCGTTCTCCTCGCAGGCTGATCAGAGCTATTCCTGCCCGGTTCTTTGGATGCAGATTGATGATGTCGGTTTTTCGTCAGGCTCGTACGCCAGGGTGGCAAAAGTAATGGGCTGGCCATATTTGACCGGGCAAATTTTATAAAGTCTTCCTGACGGCGTCCGATAGATCCAATATCCGAATCGGCATAAAAGTTCCCACCACCAATCAGCCAAAATAAATACGGAGGATAAGAGAGCCAGCATAAGAATGCCGGCTCTTTATCGTCGGGCAGATAGTGGAGAGGTCCACCATCAACTGGTGTAAACCCATGGCGTTGGGATAAGTTTACAATTGACATCCAGCTATATAATGCTTTTGGGATTGGCCATTGGATGCGCTCTGAGTTTCTGCGCATCGAGCCCAGACGGGAGGGTTTCTGCAGATAATGGAAAAAATCAAAGAAATTTTCGGCTCGCTCCCAGACCACGCTGTGTATGTTCCTGTCGATTTTCATGCAGAAAGACTCGGTCAAAGGCTAATGGAGTGCGGGTACAACAGATCGCTAAAAACCCTCGTTGTCATGGAAGGGCTGGTCATGTACCTTTCTGCGGAGGCGGTGGATGATATTCTGGCCTTCATCATGGGAAATTCGGGCAAAGGCAGTGTCATTCTCTTCGACTACTTCCTGGATTCTGTAATCAAGGGGATGTGTGACGCGGGAAGAAATATGAGGGAATACGCAGAAAAGGCAGGAGAGCCGCTTCAGTTCGGCATCCCAGAAGAGACTGTGGAATCATTCCTGGCCAAACGAGGATTTTCTAAGATTCAGAATGTGACAAGCGAAGATTACA
>JALNZQ010000135.1 GCA_023229165.1 Methanothrix sp. | reverse complement strand
TTGGTCCAAAAGGTTTTGCTACATGTACTTATCTTTATAGAGATGGTCATGTTACATGTAGTTTAGATAAAAGTGTAAAAGAAGCATTAGAATTATGTAAAAAAGAATGTTCAGGTATACCACCTATTAAAGAAATGTGTGATTATAGTTGTAGTCCTGAAATTGCATATTTTAATTATTTTGTAGAAAAAGAATTAAATAAAAGAAAAAAAAGAGAAGAAGGTTATAAACAATAGAGGTTTAAATTTGTCTGATCTTAATAAAATTGTAGAAAATTTAGAAGAAATAAAAGATTTACTTAAAAAATATGAATAAAGATACATCAGTAATTCCTCAAGGTATGTATTGTTATACCATAATAGATACTCCATCTAAAGAAAATGGTTATAAATTAAAAATCAAAGATTGTCCTTATTTGTCTTTAAATCCCAATAAACCTAATCAAATGAATGGCTATTGTTCATTTTTAGAATATGGTGATTGGGATTCAGAAATCTCTGAAAATATACCAGAAGGTTTTCCATTAAGTGCATTATCTTTACTTTGGGATCAATGTAAAGAGTGTGGCATTAATGATAATGAAGAATTAGATTGATTTTTTAATATTTTTTTATTATATTAATAACAGATATTTTAAAAAGGTTATTTAATGAAAAAATATATCATAAGAGAAGCTTCATTATATGATGCTAATAGTATATTTGAAATTAATAAACAACTTATTTTAAATTTTTGTGATTTAAAATGTGTTGATCATTTTTTGATTACTGATAGAATAAGACGTAAAAATTTTTATGTATTAGAATATAAAAATGAAGTTGTAGCAGCTATATCTGTAGATTTAGAAGATTTATTTGAAAATAATAATTTACAATTTATCATAGATTCAATAGCAATAAAAAAAGAATATCATAAAAAGGGATTTGGCACTATATTAATTGATTATATTTTAGACAATATATGGGATAATATAGTGCATAATGAAATATATATTGGTACTTTTGAAGAATATAAAGCCTTAAATTTTTATATAAAATATGGTTTTGAAATAAAAGAAATATATAATGATTTATATAATGATAATAAAAGACATAAAGTATATTTATTAAAAATGGATAGAGAAAAGTATGAATCAAAAAGAAATAATGGAAAACTATATTAAATCTAGGGCTGCATTAAGATATTGGTTATTAGGTAGAAAATATATAAAATCTGTAGAAGCTTTAGATTTTGCATTACAGTTTCATAATGGTTTTCGTAAAGATAAAATAACTCCAGAATTTCAACATCAAGTATATATTGGTAATTTTGCAAGAGTTTATGAACCCCTATTAATTTATCCTGAAGAAGTATTTACTTCAATTTTTTTACATGATCTTATTGAAGATTATGACATATCTAAACAAGAAATAAAAATTAAATTTGGAGAATTAGTAAGTTCTGCTGTAGATAAATTATCTAAAAAGAATAGAACTTTTAAAAAGAATATTGAAACTTATTTTAATGATATATCAGAATGTCCGATAGCTTCAGTAATAAAAGGTATAGATAGAGTACATAATATTCATACTATGGTTGGTGTTTTTTCTCATGAAGGTGAATTACATTATATAGAAGAAACTGAAAAATATATAATACCTACATTATATAATGCTAGACATATTTTTCATCAACAAGAAGCTGTTTATGAAAATTTAAAACAATATCTTATTTTAGCTTTAGATTTGATTAAAAAAAATCATGAAATAAAAAATAAAAATATTTGATTTTTATAAAATAAATTGTTATATTATAAACAATGAAACAAATTTAAAAAATAACCGATATATTTTAAATTTAAAGTAAAGTTTAATAATAAGTAGAGATTAATTTTAAAAATGGGGTTTATTTTCAATGAGAACTTTAATTTTATCACTATTAAGCTATACACATTCTTGTTATTCAAGTATGTCATGGCTCACATTGCGTTCATATTTTAGTGCAAAAGGTGAGGTTAAAGCTTCTTAATAAAGAAAAATAAATTTTAAATAGAAGCAAGCCTCACCGAATAAAAGTTCGATGAGGCTTTTTTATTTTAATAGGAGATATATTATGGAAGATGAATTTAGTGGCTTTAAATATGCCACTGTAGCTCAGTAGGTAGAGCGTCTGGTTGAAGGCCAGAGCGTCACGGGTTCAATTCCTGTCGGTGGCACCATGAAAATAATAATTTTTTAAATATAATTTTGTATTGAAGTAAGGAGTTAAAATGAAAAATGTAAAAAAAGTAAAATTTGTTAAAAATAAGATTAAGTTTAAGAGAAAAGCTTGTAATCGTAAATGTAATGAATGTTTAAGTGTTCTTTGTTAATTAATGGGTAGAATGTAGCTATCGGTTGGCTGCATCAGACTGTAAATCTGAATCCTGTAATGGGACGTTGGGGGTTCGACTCCCTCTCTACCCACCATATAATATATGCCCTTGTAGCTCAATTGGATAGAGTACTGCACTACGAATGCAGGGGTTAGAGGTTCAAATCCTCTCAGGGGTACTTTTAAATAATGAAAGGATGTTAAAATGAGTAAGATTTATGAACAGATTAGAAAAGATATTATAGTAAGTATGAAAGAGAAAAATGGGGAGACTAATATTCTTCGTAATTTAGATGCTGCTATACAGCTTAAGAAACTTGATAACAAAGTAACTGAAATAACAGATGCTATAGTAATAGATGCTATTGTTAAAGGTATTAAACAAAGAGAAGAATCAATAATTTCATTTAAACAAGGTAATAGACAAGATTTAGTAGATAAAGAAGAAAGAGAAATAGAAATATATAAAAGATATCAACCTGAACAGCTTACTGAAGATAAAGTTATTCTTATCATAGAAGATGTTATAAAGGCTGTAGGGGCTACTTCTAAAAAGGATATGGGTAATGTTATGAAAGTTGTTACAGGTCAAACAAAGGGTTTATTTGATGGTAAGAGAGTAAGTGAATTGGTAAAAGAAAGATTATAATTATATTGGTGGGTTACGATAATGGTAATCGACATGATTGCTAATCATGCGTCCTTCGGGACTTACAGGTTCGAGTCCTGTACCCACCGTTTTTTAAATTAAATTTATAGGAGGTTTTGTGAATCGTGCTTTTGAGTTTCTTGATGTTGCAGATGATGAAAATGAAGTTGATATAGAGCAGTTTGATAGAAAATCAGTAAGAAGAGAAAGAGAGTATAAAATATCAAAATCAAGCAAATGTAAGAAAAAGGCATTTAAAAAAGTTGATAGATATTAATTAATGGAAGATTAGGCTAACGGTAAGTCAACAGTCCTGAAAACTGTCGCCCTTCGGGGCTTGGGGGTTCGAATCCCTCATTTTCCGCCATTTTAAAAGGAAATAAAATGATAAGCGATGAAGATATTTTTTTTGCAGAAATAGTTTATATTTTTTCTATAAAAAAAGATTTTAGTAATTCTGATATTAGAGATATTTTATGTGTAGCTGATATAGATCATTTTATAAAATATGGTAGAACTATAAATGATTTATTTATAAAAAATAAAAAATATAAGTTTGATTTTAAAATTTTAAATAAAATTTTAGATGAGAGAAAAGAAGAATTAAAGAATTTAGATTATAAGAAATTTTTAAATTGTTTATCTAAAAGTGATATACAATGTTTAGATTATGCAATAAATAGACAAGAAGTAGATTTTTATGAATTTTTTTATAGTATAGAGAAGGAATAAAATAGGGGTATAGTTTAATTGGAAAAACGATAGTCTCCAAAACTATAGACAGGAAATGCTTGTGTGGGTTCGATTCCTACTGCCCCTGCTTTAAATTTGAAAGGATTTGTAATGAATGATTTAGTAAAAATAGCTGAGAGAATTGAGGATGAATTACTTAATTTATTAGCTATAGGAGATATAATTAACTATAATTTTAATATTGTAGATAATAAAATAGATTTTAATGTTTTTGAAAATTGTCCTATAGAAAAAATAAATATTTCTATAGAATTATGATAAAAAGGTTCTTTGACATAGTTGGTTAAAAATTTTTAAGTTAGATAGATAAATATTTGGCTATAAATAAAGTATTGTAATTAAGACATTTTTTTACAATACTTATCTTTTACAAAGGATGTTTACTATCCGATACCGTGTAATCAAACAAGGTAAATGGAAAGGTAAAACGATGTATCGAGATATAGGCCATCATCATAATGATAATGTGATGAAAAATTCGAATTATCCTGATTCAATATTTTGTTTAGATACGCAATTAGTAAGAAAAATTTTAAATTTAATGGAGGTGAGTTGCTGTAGATGTGGTTGGAAAGAAGGAACATGTGATTTTCATCATATAGATGGTCGTAAAATTCATGATGCTGATACAGAACATAATATTTCTTTAATTTGTCCTAATTGTCATAGACTTGTGCATGAAGGAAAAGTTGAAAAAAAAGAGTTAATACCTTTATCTAAAATAATAGGGGGAAAATGGAAAAATTTGATATATGTACATTGGGAAGATAAGAAAGTTTATTATATATTAAAAGATGAGGAAGTTAAAAATGAATAACATCAATAATAAAGAATACAACAAAGAAGTTTTAAACTTGTACATTAAGTTCTATGGAGCCTTAAATAGATTTTTAGAATTTTATGAAGATATAAAAAGGGAAGAAGCTGCAGGTTTAATATTAGAAGAAATTTTCGGCAATGAATACAAAGAAGAAATGACCCCTTTCAGAAAGAATTTAAAGACAAATATATTATTGTTTTTTGCTAAAGGTATGACAGTATATCAGGTAGAAAAAATGTTGATAGGATAAATATATGGTGATAGTAGCTCAATTGGTTAGAGTACCTGACTGTGAATCAGGAGGTTACGAGTTCGAAACTCGTCTATTACCCTTAAAAATAATATAGTGGAGTAGCTTAGATGGTTATAGTGCAGCTCTCATAAGGCTGAGGTCATGAGTTCAACTCTCATCTCCACTACTAATTTTTTACCGAAGTGGTGGAATGGCATACACAACAGACTAAGAATCTGTCGGGCGTTAAGCCCTTGAGAGTTCAAATCTCTCCTTCGGTACTATTTTGCCCAAATAGCTCAATTGGTAGAGCGATACTCTTGTAAAGTAAAGGTTGGGGGTTCAAGCCCCTCTTTGGGCTTTATTTTAAAATTTACGAATTAGGAGGTTATTTATGAATGAATTATTTACTAAAACAGCACTTCCTTTAGTATTAAAGTATGAAGGTGGTTATGTTAATGATCCTGATGATAAGGGTGGAGCAACGAATAAAGGTGTTACACAGAAGGTTTATGACTTATATAGAAAAAGTAATAAATTAGAACTTCAGTCTGTACGGTATATTATCAATAAAGAAATAGAAGATATTTATTATAATGAATATTGGGTAGCTGGTAAGTGTAATGATTTACCTAATAAAGTTGCTATTGCACATTTTGATACTTGTGTTAATTCTGGTATTAAGAGAGGTTCAAAAATATTACAGAAAGCAGCAGGAGTAATAGATGATGGAATAATTGGTAATCAAACATTAATAGCGGTTAAAAGATATGCTGAAACAGTTTTAATGAATAGATATTTAGATGAAAGAATTAGATTTTTAAATCGTATTGTAGAAAGTAATCCTACTCAAAATAAATTTTTAAGAGGTTGGTTAAATAGAGTAGAAAATTTAAGAAAAGTTTTATCTAAATAATTTGTATGTTCACGTAGTCAAGTGGTTTAAGACGACGGTCTGCAAAACCGATCCCCCTTTTTAGGGCACAGGTTCGAATCCTGTCGTGAACTTTTTTCTTAATTTTTTATAGAATTTTGTTATATTATATCTTAAATAATTTTATGCCTTAATTTAATAAATTTTTAGATAATTATGATATATTACTTAAAAATTATGAATTAGCAGTAATGAAGAATTTTTTTAAAAATATTGCGGAGTCGAGTAGTGGTCTATCTCAGGAGTCTCATAGCTTTACCTCTTAACAGAGGACGTGGGTTCGAATCCCACCTCCGCTATTCACTTAAAATTAGGTGATATAGAAAACTTGAAAGGATTTTAAATGAAAAGAAATGATTATATTAGTTGGGATGAATATTTTATGGGTGTAGCTTTATTGTCTGCTCAAAGAAGTAAAGATCCTAATACTCAGGTTGGTGCTTGTATTGTAGATAGTAAAAAAAGAATAGTGGGAGTTGGATATAATGGTTTTCCTAAAGGTTGTTCTGATGAAGATTTACCTTGGGATAGAAGTGGTAGTTTTTTAGATACAAAATATGCATATGTATGTCATGCTGAATTAAATGCTATTTTAAATAAAATAAATGAAGATTTAGATGGTTGTATTATTTATGTTGCATTATTTCCTTGTAATGAATGTGCAAAATTGATTATACAGTCTGGTATTAAAGAAGTAGTATATCTTTCAGATAAATATAAAGATACTGATTCACATAAAGCATCTCAAAAAATGTTAGAAATGAGTGGTATTAAATTAAGAAAGTTTATTAGTGATAAAAAAATAGAAATGAGGTTTTAATATGAAACATATTTGTACTCCAAAAAATAGTTATTATTATGATTCTATTGTAAAGTGGTTATCTATTAAATATGGAGATAAGATAGGTAGATTTCTTTCAAATAGATTGGCTAAAATGATAAGAAAAACAAATGATTTTTGCATGGATAATTTTAGAGTAGCAGAAGTAGGTACTAAAGAAGTAAAGAAATTTGAAGAACAAAGTAAAAATGGTTGTTGTGGTTCATATGAAAATAAGTTTATATTTAAAGAAAAAAATAAAAATAGAATATTTTTGATTGGTTATAATTATGGGCATTGAAAGGATTTAACATGAACAAATTGAGAGGTAGTAATAATTTAGCAGTAGTTTTAGATGATTATGCTGATTTTGAAAGACCTGAACAACCTATAAAGAAATTTAGAATTTTTCCATTACCTCTACAATGGTGGGTAAATAGTGCTTGTAGTAATGGTAAAAATATGTGTAAGACTACATGGTGGAATATTTTAACATGTAAACATAAAAATCAAGAAAAATTTTTAGGTAGACCTTAATATGGAGCAGTGACGGAATTGGTATACGTGGCAGATTTAGAATCTGTTGAAGAATTAACTTCAT
>JALNZQ010000134.1 GCA_023229165.1 Methanothrix sp. | reverse complement strand
TGAGGAGACGCTTAAGCGTGCCGAGGTTAAATTGCCCGCCGCCGGGATCACCAGGGTAGCTGACATTACCAATCTGGACCGAATCGGCATACCTGTCTTCTCTTCCATCCGGCCCATGGCCGATAAAGGTGCCATCTCCGTCTACAATGGCAAAGGAGCCACGCCCACGGAGGCTAAAGTATCGGCCATGATGGAGGGCCTGGAGCGCTATTCAGCCGAATTGAGAGACAGGGAGCTTAAAATTGATTGCTTCTCCCACCTTGACGGAGCGCTGGACCCACGCGAACTGATCCTGCCTGCCGGAGCAGAGCCGGATGCCATGATACCCTGGATTTCCGGCTGGGACATAATGAACGATGAGGATATCTTGGTTCCTGCCAATGCTGTTTTTCACCCTCTGCCTTCCGATTACAAACGCCTCTTTAGAACCAATACCAGTGGCCTGGCCTCTGGCAATGTTATTGAAGAAGCAATATTCCACGGCCTGGCCGAGGTAATAGAAAGAGATGCCTGGGCCCTGGTGGAAGCGACGAGGAGGACCGGCCCCATAATCAGTGACATTGAGGACGGCCAGGCGAAAGGCCTCCTGGACAAATTCGCGGCCGCTGAGGTGGACGTCTATTTGAGGGACATCACCAGCGACATTGGCGTGCCTACCTGCGCGGCCGCTGCTGATGATGTCCGGCTGCGCGATCCGACTCTCCTCACCACGGGCATGGGCACGCACACCAGTGCCGGAGTGGCAGTGCTTCGCGCTCTCACCGAGGTGGCGCAAAGCCGTCTCACCCAGATCCACGGGGCAAGAGAGGATACAACCCTGGCAGATTTCAGAAAGCAGATCGGCTACGACAGGACCAAGAGGCTCAACAAGCACTGGTTTGAAGCGTCCGAGGAGAAGAGCTTTGCCGATATTGAATCCTTTGAGAGCGACGACTTCCTGCTGGACATAGAATACATGCTGAAGAAGCTGGAGGAAGCAGGCCTTGATCGAGTAGTAGTAGTGGATTTGACTCGCGCGGAGATCGGCCTTCCCGTGGTCAGGGTAATTGTGCCGGGTCTTGAGATCTCGGCTGTGGATCCGGAACGGGTGGGAAAGAGGTGCAAAGATGCCAGCAGAAAAGCCAGGAATAGTCGTCTTCCTCGGGCCAAGTCTCTCCCGGGATAAAGCTGAAACGATTTTGGAGGCTGACTTCCGGCCTCCTGCCAAGCGGGGCGACATTTACCAGGCAGCCAAAGAGGGAGCAGGAATCATTCTGCTCATCGATGGCGTCTTCTTTCAGGAATGCGCCGTGGCTCATAAGGAGGTAATCTATGCCCTGGAGGCGGGAGCTAAGGTCCTGGGCGCTTCCAGCATGGGAGCCTTGCGTGCCTCGGAGCTGGACATTTACGGCATGGAGGGCATAGGCATGATTTACAAGGCTTACAAGAGCGGCCATCTGGTCTCGGATGACGAAGTGGCTCTCATCTTCGATCCTTTCTCCTGGGAGCCCAGGTCCGAGCCGCTGGTGAACATTCGCTTCAATTTGGATTTGGCCTGGCAGATGGGCGTAATTAGCGCTTCCTGCAAAGATCGGCTCTTTCATTGTGCACAGGCCCAATACTTTCCCGATAGGACCTATGAGCGCATGCTTTCCGATGCTGCTGCCATGGTAGCGGAAAAGGAGCTGCTGCGTTTTCGCGAATTCCTGGAAAGGGAGAAGCGCGACTTCAAGATGGAGGATGCACTGCTGGCCTTGGAGCGAGTTCGAGATATGATAAAGTAGAATTTAATTGGGGTGGTTGAAGGGGGGTGAAGTGGCCCTTTTTCCTGCAGCCATCGGCGGATGATCATGAATTCCTCCAATCAATGTCTAAATCAATTTTACCTTAATTATGATAATACTATTAAGTTCATCTATTTAAATAGGTTGAAATAATAGTTTCTCAGACTAGGGGGCCAATTCGATTGACTATGATACAAGATATTCTCGCTTTGAAAGAGGAGCGCCAGGCGACCATCCTGGCCCATAACTACCAGATGCCACAAGTGCAGGACGTAGCCGACCTGGTGGGCGACTCCCTGGAACTCTCACGGGCGGCAGCCCGTCTGGACTCGGAGGTCATTATCTTTTGCGGAGTGGACTTCATGGCTGAGACTGCGGCCATCCTCTCCCCGCAAAAAAAAGTCGTTCTGCCGGAGAAGGGTGCCTGGTGCCCCATGGCCCACATGATCACGCCCGAACAGCTCTGCGATCTAAAAACCATCCATCCGGAAGCTGCCGTCGTTTGCTACGTAAACTCCACGGCAGAGATAAAAGCAGAAAGCGATGTCTGCTGCACTTCGGCCAATGGCGTGCAGGTGGTAAACTCACTGTCCGAGAAGGAGGTCATCTTTGTGCCGGACAGGAATCTGGCAGCCTACGTGGCCCGCCATACCGATAAGAAGATCATTCCCTGGAACGGCTACTGCTATGTGCACGATCGCCTTACTGCGGAGGAGGTGCGTGTCGCCCGGGCGGAGCATCCCCTGGCAGAAGTGCTGGTGCATCCGGAATGCCGGCCAGAGGTCATCGATCAGGCCGATTTCGCCTACAGCACGGCGGGAATGGGCAAACATGCCAAAGCCAGCGCTGTCAAGGAGTTTATCATCGGCACGGAGATGGGCATGATCTACCGGCTGAAGAAGGAAAATCCTGAAAAGGAGTTTTATCCGCTCAGCACGAAAGCCATCTGCCAGAATATGAAGAAGACCGACTTGGTCAAGGTCTTGCGAGCGCTGCAAACCCTGCAGCCGCAGGTCACGGTGCCTGAGGAGATCGCGGTAAGGGCGCGCCGGTCAATTGAGAGGATGCTGGCGGTCAAGATCTGAATGATACATTTTTTATGGCTAATTTCTCCTGCCACTCATTGATCGCGCAACACGCCCAGGTGCGGGACCGGCAGGGACGCGGCTATGTGTCGCGGGAGTGGCCGCGTTCGGCGTTACTACTGCGGGCAGCGGCTACAAAGACGGGCGCTGGTGGGCAAAGCCCCAGTACGCGCGCGTGAGCGGGCGGGGCGCTTTCGGGAAATGGGCTGCAGGCAGAGCTTGTGCGGCGCAGGGCGGATGCGGGCTCGGATGATCCAGGTGCCGCGCATCGGGGCTGATAATCCACTGTTGATAAAAACGTTAACGTCTGCACTGATTCTACCACAAAAGGCACAGATTTCACGAGGACGCACAGAGAACGACGAAATGACATTGGGTTTTGGCGAGCAGAATCCAAACAGGGCCCCCAGGAACTTGAGGAAGCCGAAAACACCAGGCTGAAGACAGATAGGGCGGAAGGGCTTTCTGGCGTGTGCCCGGCGATCCTTACGAATACTGTTAAATACTACTACTGCATGAGATTGGCTGCCTCTTTTGCGGGGGTTGCCAAGCCAGGTCAAAGGCGCTGGATTCAGGGTCCAGTCACGAAGGTGTTCGTGGGTTCGAATCCCATCCCCCGCACTTAATTTACCTATCGCTATCGATTTTGCTTTAGACTGCCTTTGGTAGTGTTTATGTCGCGATAATATCTAGTTTTTTTCGTATTTCTACAGCGATATTGTCGCATAAATTATAAAAATTGTTTGGCTATTTAGGAAGTTTACAGGAGATTTGTGGACTTTTTGTGGATTTCGGACTAACGTGAACTCCTACGATCCGATCAAGGGTTAGTTATTTGAAAGTGCACGCAATACAACATCGAGTTTCAGCTATTATTTGAGGTGGTTCATGTCAGAGGATGATAAAGGAAACTGGAAAAATGAGATCACCTCCAATTCGCATACCGATATGATGCCCACGCATCACGATGGCACCATGGACATCTCGAAGAGCAATCAGATAGAAGAAGCACTAAAGGCCTCAGAGGAAAAGTATCGTCTGTTGTTCGAGAATGCTAATGAGGCAATTATAGTCGTTCAGGACAACAAAGTCAAATTCTTCAACCCTCAATTTGTTAAACTTGCAGGTTACCCGGAAACCGAGTTGGCATCAAGGCCGTTTGTAGATTTTATATATCCTGATGATAGAGAGACGGTAGTCGGTAATCATCTCAGGAGACTTCATGGCGAGAATGCTCCCAAATCATATGCTTTCAGAGTCATCGATAAAGACGGTGCAATCAAATGGTTGGAAATTTCTGCGGTTCTGATTAACTGGGTGGGAAGACCTGCCACACTGAATTTCCTCAGCGAAATCACAGAACGCAAATTGGCTGAAGAAAAGATGCTTTTCCAGGCATCTCTGCTTGACCAGGTTAATAATGCCGTCATTACGACGGATCTGTATGGAAATATAACTTACTGGAACAAGTTCGCTGAACGATTGTACCAGTGGACTGCAAAAGAAGTCATCGGGAAAAATATCTCGGAGACAGTAGTCCCTGAGAATCAGACCGATGTCATGCGGGATGTGATGATCAAGATAAATGATACCGGACATTATGAGGGCGAATTTCCAGTCAAACGCAAGGATGGAACCATTTTTCAAGCATTCTACACCTATGGCATTTTAAATAATATTGACTCGAAAATGGTTGGCTTGGTAGGAGTCAGCATGGATATAACCGAGCGGAAACATGCAGCGGAAGAGCTGCGTAAAAAGGACATCATGCTCGGCGGACTTTCGGTTGCAACAAGCATCCTTCTAACCGAAACAGATCTGGACTATGCAATAAATCAAACCATGGAACTACTGGGAGAAACGACCAGGGCTGACCGAATCCATATTTTTAAGAACCAAGATTCAGAAGAAGGTGAGCATTTTACAGGTCTGCTCTATTCATGGTCACAAGATGCAGCTTTATCCCTGAAAGATGATCCTGATTTAAAGCACCGCCCATATAATCCGATTTTGTCCCGATGGTATGATCTGCTATCCGAAGGTCACCCTATCAAGGGCCTGGTTCGAACATTCCCCGACGGGGAAAGAGTGTTAATGGAGAGCAAGAACTCAAAATCATTGATGGTTGTTCCAATAATGATGAAAGGCCAGTTCTGGGGTTTCATAGTTTTCGATGACTGCCATTCAGAACGCACCTGGAGCGGCGTTGAAGTATCGATTCTTATGGCTGCTGCAGACTCGATAGGCGGGGCTATAGCCAGAAAACGTTCAGAGGACGACCTCAAAAAAGCGAAGGAAATTGCAGAATCTGCTGCAAAAGCCAAGTCCGATTTCCTTGCCAATATGAGCCATGAGATACGTACACCCATGAACGCGGTCATCGGTTTGGCAGACATTATCCTGGAAACGGATCTAACTTTAGAGCAACGTAGTAATTTGGAGATAATCAGAAGCAGTGGTGACTCGCTATTATCTGTCATAAATGATATACTTGACTTCTCCAAGGTCGATAGCGGAATTGTGGAGCTGGAGTCTCGGCCATTTGTTCTGAAAAGGTGTGTGGAAGACTCACTGAATCTTGTTCGCACAATTGCGTCTAAAAAAAGTCTGTCCTTGACCTATGCCATTGATAAAAGCACTCCCCAGGCAATCATTGGCGATCCCGGCAGGCTTCAACAAATCCTGGCTAATCTACTCAGCAACGCAGCTAAATTCACAGATAAAGGTGCGATATCCGTCTCCGTCTATGGCGAGAGGCTCAATGGCATATGCCATACGATTCACTTCGATGTGAAAGATACCGGGATTGGAATTCCTGAAGAGAATATGAGCAGACTATTCCAACCATTCACACAGGTGGACTCATCGACTACACGCAGGTACGGAGGCACTGGACTTGGTCTGGCCATAAGCAAGAAGCTTGTGGAATTGATGGGAGGAAGGATCTGGGTAGATAGCAAATTAGGCAATGGTTCAACCTTTCACTTTACAATATTAGCTGATGCTACCACCACCATCCCTGTCAGTGGTATGAAAGCTGAAACGAAGGGAGAGTGCGGCCAGGCGGCGGATCAAAACCTGTCTCTCCGGATATTGTTGGCCGAAGATAATCTCGTTAACCAAATGGTAATGCTAAAGATGCTAAATAAGCTAGGCTATCACGCTGATGTGGCAGCCAACGGGAAAGAGGTTCTGCGTTTCTTGGAGCATCAGTCCTATGACCTAATTTTCATGGATGTTCAGATGCCGGAAATGGATGGCTTTGAAACCACCCGAGCCATTCGGAAGCTTTTGTCGTCGGGGGATCAACCGAAGATAATCGCCATTACTGCCTATGCACTCAAAGGTGATAAAGAGAGGTGCCTTGATGCAGGCATGGATGATTATATAAGCAAGCCTGTGAAGCTGGAAGATCTGGCAGAGATGATGACAAAGATCAGATCGAATAACACGCCATCCAAAGCCAACTATTAATACACTTGCCTGATAGACTTGTGCACAATTCTCATCCTCTCCACTAATTCGCAACATTCCCTGTTCGTTAACATCTCAAATCATTCCTTTATGGGCCACGGTGATCTTGGATACATTCAAGGCAAGGTCGTTTTCAGTGATCGTTTGTGCAGAAATGCCGCTTCGTCAGTCCCTTACCTTCCCACCCCCCCAATCCGACCGGCATGCACGCTCCCGGACGCACGCTTGTGACGCCGGGCCGATGATCTTGGTTGTCGGCAAAGCGTTTTGTTTTGCCGATGTCGCGAACGAACTAGAGGTTGCCTTTGAGCAACTGGTAAACGAAATAGACCAAAATTGCGAATATGGCCAATCCGCCCAGGAACCACATGGTTCTCCAGAGGAAAGCAACGATTACTATTGCAGGAACCAACAAAATCAAGTTCTGAATACTTCTCTCGATAGCCATGCGTTTAATAAGGTCATATTCTGATAAAACCGTTTCGACAGAAATATCGCCATACACTGCAGACAATCATGTCTAAACCGGAATTTTGGGTTTCTTCCAGTGTTTCCAACCGCTCACAAGAAACGATAACTATAACCGGGTTACACTCCGATTTGCCTGGGGTGATAAGCAACGGACACTATCGATTTTGAGATCCTGAAAGCAATAGCTGACCTCAAGGTTCCCTATCCAAAAGCAGATAAGATTAATTCTCGGGTAAAACTTGATCCTGAAGAGCTTGGAGCACGCCTTGGTGTCTTGGAGATGCAGGGGTATGTCAAGACCAAAAGTGAAACGGAAACTGAGGGGATTAGCCTGCCCAACGGCATATATGCTACCGGCCTGACTAATCTGGGAAAGAGGGCTATAGCGGGACCG
>JALNZQ010000133.1 GCA_023229165.1 Methanothrix sp. | reverse complement strand
GAGAAGTACAGAGCGGCACTGCGCTATGGCATCCTGGACAGCGCCCCGGACATCGACGTTTTGTTATTGGCAAAAGAGCTGGATGCGGCCGTTGTCTCTCAAGACCTGGGGATACAGCGCTGGGCAGAGCAGCTCGGCCTTCGCTTCATGGAATCCAGATCATTTCCTATTATGATTAAGGAGTACATGAACGCATTACCGGAACTGTACGGAGAGGAGAAAGAAGAGGAGCGAATGATTTGAGAGATGGAAATGATAGCAAATAAGAAGAAGACTGCGATCGAAGGATTGACCTATAAACCGGGGGATCGTTTCTGCCAACTGGTTTTTGGGGACGAAAAAAAATGCGATATGAAATGTAAGACCATACCGGAATTAAGATACGTTGCAATAGAGCCGACAAATCATTGTAACCTTCAATGCACAATGTGCTACTCAGATCCGTCTCCAAGAAGCAAAGGCTTCATGTCGATGGATTTATTTAAATCGCTCGTGGATCAAATCAGCGAGATACCGACGATTAAGCAAGTCAACCTGTTCTACGGCGGAGAACCACTGATGCATCCAAGGTACAAGGATATGCTGGAGTATGTAACTAGGGTTCCAAGAAGATTCAGGGCGGTCATAAGCACAAACGGTGGGCTTTGGAATCATGAGTACTCGGAACTTGTCTGCGAGAGGGAATTACCATGGGTTCACTTCAGCCTCGATGGAGTGGGTGCGAAGCACGAGGAAATTAGAGTCGGTTCCAAATATGACGTAGTAAAAAAGAACATCGAAGATCTACTAGAGACAAGAGGAGATCGCAAGCTTCCCGTGATAACGACAAACATGGTGTTTTGCGACCATACCAGGAAGGATGTTGAAGACTTCGTAAAAGAATGGCAAGGCAAACGGATGACGGTCGTTATAGATACTCTAATGACGCCTGATTTTAGGTATTCGAAGCTGAAAGAGATGGAGAATGCACTAGGGTTAGAACTTAAAGACCAGGCGGATTATAACGAGATCTGTCCTTCCATGAATACATACATGGGCGTCTTGTGGGATGGGCGGACGGTGTCTTGTTGCAATTATTTCGAGGGCCAAATCGAAATGGGAGATGCAAACAAAACGCCATTACAAAAAATATTTTATGGAGAAAAATATAGCAATTTAAGGAAGAATGAAGAGACTAAAAACCACCCGGAAGGTCACCCGTGTAAAAACTGTGATGCTGGGCACTGGTCATTCAACATATTAAGTGAATGAGTTCTATATTTTTTATATTATGAGCCACTGCCCTTTAGGACCTTTTCGCATCTTTCTAATGCTAGCTTTAGCTCTTCTATCCTTATCGGTTTGCTGAGGTAGTCGTTCATGCCTGCCTTAAGAAACTCCTCCCGATCCCCATCAAGAGCATAAGCCGTCATGGCTATTATGTATGGCTGTTTTTTTATCTTTTGCTCGCGGATGCTGCGCGTGGCATCCAGTCCGTCCATATCCGGCATTTGTATGTCCATGAGAATGACATCATAAGCCTTTCTTTCCAGAGAGGAAAGAACACAAAGGCCGTTGTTGGCAACATCAGCTCTATAATCGAGGCGCTTTAGCATGCTAAGAGCCACTTTCTGATTTACCGGATTATCCTCGGCCAGGAGAATGGCAAGATCGCCCCTCTCTTCAGGCAGGCCGAAAGGAGGCTGGCCTTCAGCAGCTTTTATCTCCTGGCTCTCGGGAAAGAGCAAGTTGACCAGCAGACGCTTGAGCTGGAGAGGCTTGACGGGTTTGCTAAGCCAGCCGCTCACAGAAGGATCTCGCTCTACCTTGCTTCCCAAGTGGCTTATCATCACAATAAGTGGAGCGCTTTTCATGGCCTTGATCTGTCTCAACAAGAGCAGGCGGTCCATATCGGGCAAAAAGGCATCCATTATCACATAGTCATATTTCTCTCTCTCTAGAATCTCAGCTGCCTCATTTCCCCCTGCTATTGCCGCCATATTCATTTTCCAGGACAATACAGCCTTCGAAAGCATATTTCGCACAGATTCGCTGCCTTCTACTATCAGCACACTCTTTCCTGCCAGAATTAGATCATCGGGCAATGTCGCCCTATTTTGCACTGAAACGTCGCAGAAAATGGTAAAGAAAAAGGTGCTGCCTTTTCCAGGCGTACTTTCCACGGAGATCTCTCCGCCCATCATTTCCACCAGCTTGCGGCTTATAGCCAGCCCAAGGCCGGTTCCGCCGTAATACCTGGTGGTCGAAGAGTCAACCTGAGTAAATGACTGAAATAGCTTGCCCAGGTTTTCCTGAGATATGCCGATACCTGTATCTTTAACGGCAAAATGAAGTAAGACTTTGTCGCCCTGCAAGGGAGAAGAGCTTATCGACAGCACGACCTCGCCTTTTTCTGTAAACTTCACGGCATTTCCCAGGAGATTGATCAGTATCTGGCGCAGCCTAATCTCATCGCCTATAAGCATTGTAGGCACATCATCCTCCTGGAAATAAGTCAGCTCCAGGCCCTTCTCTGCCGCCTTAGCAGCCACAAGATCCATAGAGACTTCAATGCAGCTGGCCAGATTAAAGGGCAGGATCACCAGCTCGAGTTTATCTCCGTCGATCTTGGAATAATCCAAAATATCGTTGATTATAGCGAGCAAGGCATTTCCGCTGCTACGAATGGTCTCCAGGTAATCACGCTGCTCGATCTTTAAATCCATCTGCAAGAGAAGATCGCTCATGCCGATGACGGCATTCATGGGCGTGCGAATCTCATGGCTCATATTGGCCAGGAATTTCGACTTGGCCTTTGTAGCCGATTCAGCTCTGTCTTTAGCGCTCTTCAGGTCTTCTTCTGCCATTTTTCGATCGATAATGTCCCGAATGGACTCTATGGCACCATAAATCGTCCCCTCTGAGTCGTAGAGAACCCCAGCGCTTCCCAATAAATATGCCGGCCTCCCCATCATGTCGGTGATGAAAGAGTCTCCGACCAATGTGCCGTCTTCTTGCCATTTGATGCGCTCGTATTTCTTTTCCAAACCGAGATCGGGTTTCAGGACAAGGTCGATGAGTATCGGCCTTCTCACTGCATAGAAGGGAAGAGCATACTCATAGTTGCCTTTTCCCAGAATATTGGCCGCCTTAATGCCTGTTAGCTTCTCTATTGCCCGGTTCCAGGCAATTACCACGCCATCTCTGTTTATGACGAAGGTGGCATCGGGCAAGAAGTTGATGATATCCGCCAGCCTGCGTTCGGAGTCCTTAAGAGCATCCTCTGCCATCTGGCGTTCCAAGATCTGTCTCTCCAAGTCTTTGTTGGTCGCCTCGAGCTGGGAGGTGCGCTCTACAACCCGTCCCTCCAGTTCTTCATTGAGCTTTATAACCTGAGTTTGCGCCTCTCTACGCTCGGCAATCTCCTCCTGCGCCTCCTTGTAAAGAGCCGCATTCTCTTTTAATACCAAAACCTGGCGGGCGATTACGAGGCTTATGATCACGCCTACCGAGACGGCAAGGATGGAAAATGGAACAGCAAGCGGATTGTTGTGGCTATAAACCAGCATTATAAAGGCGACGCCTGCACATAAATAAGGCAGGTAAAGGGGCCACATTATCTCGCCGTAATGATGTTTAAGCTCCAGCTCTCCCTTATAACGGCCGAGCCGCAGATTATTGATGTGGGATATCCCGGCCAGGCCGATCATAAGGTAAGAAAATGTCCAGGTCATGTCTAACAGCCCTCCGGAAACGTAAGTTCCCGCCATGGACTGGCCCATATAAATGGCATCAGCAAATATGTTCCCTGCGCAAAAGAGGCCCAGGAAAATCAATGGATCTGCGCCCGGATTTCTATGCCTCCGGAAGAGCAGCTCGACCAGGGCGAACAGCAGGATCAGATCTCCGATGGGATAGGCCACTGCCAGAAACATGGTCAGCGAATCGGCACCAAGATTCTGCTCGATGGTGGGTGCGATGAAGAGCGACCAATAAATGAGGATAGAAGAGATAAGGACTATTCCGGTATCTAAGAGCAGCTTGATTCGCTCGCTGGGCTTGAAATCTGCCGGAGGCAGTAACAGTGCCCCAGCTAAAAATAATGGATAGGTAAGAAGATAAAATAAATCAGCGAAAGTTGGAGAAGTGCTCTGCCTTAACATGAGATCATAGTAGGAAAAGAAAACATCTCCTAAGAAAAACGAAAACTGCGATATAAACAGCAATAACCAGCCATAGTAGAACCTTTTATCATAATTGCGCGATATTGTTGCTGCATATAACAGACACAGTGCAGCTAGAGCGTTTATGAACAGTGAACTCAGATCGCTGAATAGAATGTTGCCGGAAGGATTGTCTTTCAGGTAGTACGAGGTGGCTACACAAATAAGGAGCATCGCAGCAGCTAAGATCGCTGCATTTCGCAGGGATATCTCCCGCAAACCCTGCATGATCGAATGCGTACTGCCAACTGCATTGGGTAAAGAGGGCTTTATTTGGCCTGCTATTTCTCCATTTCTGGAAGAGGTAGCCAAGCTGCTCTTGATCAGTGTAGATTTGCGCATCGTTAACTCTATATCATTCAACTTCAGATGTAACTATATAACCTTTTGTAGATCAAGAAAGTAGTTTCCATCTTCCGGCTTGCTGCCTCTCTTGTACTCCATTCTCAGCCTCACGGTAGATTGCGGCTCAACATGTAGAGGCGGATCAATCACAATAAAAATGTCCTCTCCCATGAAGATCATATCTTCCCTTTTCAAAATGATGTCTTTTGCGACCTTAACAGGACTGTAAATGAGCAGCGAATTGACCAATCCCGACCTTATAATAGGGATGGCTATATCAATTCTGCAATCCATTCCATTTTTCTGATTAAAGTTGATATTATCATATAAAAACGGCTCAGAAAGCTCTCGCGATTTATATATCCGGCCTTCTGCCTGGGAAGGAGAGAATGATTTACCGTGCCCTTTAAGTAAGGGTTTTTCCGCTTGCGCCAGGATCACATAGGAACTTATGCCATCCGGTATCACTCGACCGGAAGAGCCGATGAATGGCAGCAGATGATTGACGATAGGTATTTGCATCTCATAAAACATACCGGCATAAATATTCTCACTGATTATCAGATCGATTTGCTTCGGAGGATCCCAGGTGGAGGCATCTGCCTCGATCAGTAACAGGTTTTCCTGGTCGAATAAACCATTTTTTATAAACATCCTGGTAAGCTGCCTGGCCAAACCCAAGGTATCTTTATTTATCTCAATTCCATAAACTTCAGCTCCAAGAGCGGCAGCCATTATAGCCAGTATGCCGGTTCCCAGGCCCGCTTCCACAACCACATCTCCGGGCTTAACCGATTTCTCTATGGCCTCTAAAAAGGCAAATGTTCTATTCCGGTCCAGGATGCAATGAACCGCATCAACGGTTTCCAGACCGCGGGATGGAACATCGATCCTGGTCATGCGATCGTCGATATATTCTTCTACCAACAATTTATTAAGATAGCTTATATATCCACTCTCTTCCAGAAAACCAATAGTTTCACGATAGATTTGTGCAGCCAATTCAGTCGGCATCATATCATCTTCATGCCTTTATCAGAATAGCAAGTATAACTATATATCTTTTTGTAGATATATGCAATGCAAAAGCTTAATTGCAAATGAATTTCCAAGTGACCGGGGGACTTGAGTTTGAAGGAAGAATTCGAGAGAATGTCCTTTGATGAAAAGGTATCTTATCTTGTAGAAAACCTGAGGAAATTGCCTGACGAGTTGGCAAAAGAGGGCGTAGAGGTACTGGCAAAAGCAGGTGAGACGGAGTATGCCGTCGTTTTAGCCAGAGATAAAGGAATGATCGATAAGGCCATCGCCATTCTAGTAGATGCGGGAGACTTTCTCTGGGCTGCATTGATAGCCAAGAACGCGGGCCAAGATGCTCTTTCCGAGAAGCTCTACAGAGACGGCCTGCAGTATTATATCGAGATGGAGATGTTCGCAGGGGCCATTTCTGCTGCAAATGCTCTGGGCCGATCACCTGATGAGATCGATGATCTCTATCGGAGGGGCGTTGCCAGAGAGAGCCGGGGTGTCGACCTCGCTCACAGCAGAGATATGATCGATTGCGCCATGCAATCACTGGATATATCCCTCATTGGTAGGGATGATGAGCTATCCCGACAGGTTATGCAGGCGTTGCATGGGGAGCGAGAAAAAATGGCAAGACAGTGATTCGCGCACAAGCATTCACTACAAATTTCTTACTCATCCTTGAGACGGATTTCCAGAGACATCAGATCCTCTGCCACAATAGTCCTCTCGAAGATGGTTTTTGCCTCTTTTAAAAGCTGGGAGGTATCCTCAGAGTACCGGGAGCTTATATGAGTTAAGACGAGCTGTCCCACATCGGCGTTTTTGGCGACTTCAGCTGCCTCTGTCGCAGTGCTGTGCTTCGTCTCTTTGGCCCACTCTGCCATATCACTAGCTAAAGCGCAGTCGTGGATGAGCAGATCTGCTCCCATGCTGGCAAGCTGCACAGATTTGCAGGGCCTTGTGTCTCCCGTGTAGACGACCCTTCTGCCCGGCCGGGCTGGGCCCATAACCTGATAGGGCTCTATCTTTTTGCCGTCCACCTCTATTTCCTGGCCATGCTGCAGCTTTCCGAAGAGCGGTCCGGGCGGTATGCCAAGGGAAGTGGCTGCATCGCGGTTGAATCGACCAAGGCGCGTGTCTTCTTCTAAAGAGTAGCCGAGGCTGGGAACGCTGTGATGGGTTGAGATGGCCCTTACCTGGCAGCCATTCATCTTCAGCACGTCTCCCGGCACAAGTTCGATCGCCCGGACATCGAAGTTGCGAGAGAAGTAGCAGACGGACTTGAAGCTCTCCACCAGATGCGCAGTATGAATAGGACCGACGACTGTAATTGGATTTTTTCTTCCCTGAAAGGCCATAGTTTCCAAGAGGCCGGGAATGCCTAAGATGTGGTCGGCGTGCAGATGAGTTAAAAAAATGTAGTTTAAGCGCATCATGCCCGTTCTCGCCCGCATCATCTGCCTTTGCGTGCCCTCTCCGCAGTCGAAGAGCATCATCTCTCCCTCGCGGTTGATGAGAATGGCCGAAGGATTTCTCTCCGGCGTAGGAAGCGATCCGGCAGTTCCCAGGAAGGTCACATTTAGCAACTTTTCAGCCTCGTTAAAGCTTTCGGGGGAGAGACACATGTTTTCCCTATATCATCTTTTGCATGCAAACCTTTATCAAATAAAAGAGACGGCTCTCTCTTGGTGTAGGAAATGGATGCAATTAC